>JAHEGF010000340.1 GCA_024645155.1 Phyllobacteriaceae bacterium
GCTTACTTGCACTGCAAGTCTGAGCTCAGCTTCGCTCCCCTCCCCATCTTTCAAACAATGCGTGCGCAACACCCAGCTGGTCAAGCACCTTGCCGACCACGAAATCAACCAGGTCCGCCATTGTTTCCGGCCCGTGGTAAAACCCAGGCATGGCCGGCAGGACAACCGCACCCGCCCGGGAAAGGCGCAGCAGGTTTTCCAAGTGGATGGTGTTGAATGGCGTTTCGCGTGGCACGAGCACCAACGGGCGGCGCTCCTTGAGCATGACATCCGCAGCCCGTTCCAGCAAGTTTCCGCTCAGGCCGGCCGCAATTCTGCCAGCAGTCCCCATGGAACAGGGGATGACGACCATGGCATCAACCGCCGCTGAGCCGCTCGCGGCACCGGCCCAGAAGTCATCGACGGCCAAACAGTCAATGGCAATACTGGCGAAATATTCCTGGACCTGCCGACGCTGCTCCTTGATCACTGCTGACCAGTCGAGCCCGGCTTCATGATTCAAAACCTGCCTCCCGGCCGAGGACAGGATCAGGCTGATGCGTTCCCCTGCCTGCAACAGCTCGCTGACCAGCCGCAAACTATAGATGGCGCCCGACGCCCCCGTAATGGCGACCAGGATATGCCTGGTTTCATGGCTTTGCAATGGCATGTTCTTTCATTCAAAGCAGAGCATCTGCTAGGGTAAAACAAAAAATCGTCACGCTTATGTAGCCGTTCATATTGAAAAACGCTGCATCCAGTCGCGAAAGGTCATTGGGCCGCACCAGTAAATGTTCATAAATCAGCAGACCGGTGACAACCAGCACACCAAACAGGTAAAGATATCCCAGCCCTACACTGAAAACGAGCGAGAGCAAGAGAATCACCATGGCCACATGAAACAGGCGGGCGATCAAAAACGAGCGCTCAACACCTAAACGGGCCGGGATCGAATAAAGCCCCTGGTTCCGGTCAAACTCGTAGTCCTGCAAAGCATAGAAAATGTCGAAACCAGCAACCCAGAGAAGCACTGCCAGACCGAGCACAACGACCGGCCAGCCGATATCACCGCGCAGCGCTATCCAAGCGCCAATTGGGGCTGCGGCGAGGCAGAGCCCCAAGACAAGATGTGCCATGGCAGTAAAACGTTTGCAATAGCTATAGAGCACCAGGAAAAATATTGCGACCGGAGCCAATTTCAGGCAAAGGGGGTTGAGCATCGCGGCGGCCAGTAAAAGCAGGGCAAAAGCCCCAAGCACCAACAGCCACGCCTCACTCAGGGAGACTTTTCCTGCGGGCAGGTGGCGATCGGCCGTGCGTGGATTGTTGGCGTCGATACGCGCATCAATGATGCGGTTCAGACCCATTGCGCCTGTGCGGGCACCAATCATGGCGACACAGATCCAGACGACCTGGCCAAACGTAGGGGATGTCCCGCTGGCCAAGGAGGCCAACACCACTCCCATGAGGGCAAATGGGAAAGCAAAGACCGTGTGGGAGAATTTGATCATCTCCATAAGCGCGGTCAACTTGCCCAGGGGGCTAATTGTCATTGGCATGTCCGTTTGCATATAAGAGTGTCAGTTTACCTCGCCCACGCCGCAGGTTCAAGCACAGTGGACAGCGGAAGGCCTCGCAGCAATGATTTGTTGAAAGTTAACGTCAGGGCTCGACATGAAATTCAGCCCAGACCGGAGCATGGTCTGAGGGCCTTTCCATGGCGCGGATATCATAATCAATCCCTGCACCTCTGCAATGTTTCGCAAGAGCAGTACTGGCCAGAATCAGGTCAATGCGCAATCCGCGCGGGGGCGTAGCTTCAAAACCGCGGCTACGATAGTCAAACCAGCTGAACTGGTCATCTCGCTGCGGGTGGCATTGGCGATAGGTGTCCACCAACCCCCAGTCAAACAATCGTCCCAGCCATTGCCGTTCTTCAGGTAAAAAGCTGCACTTGCCGGTACGCAACCAGCGCTTGGCATTGTCAGCACCGATACCGACGTCCAGCTCCGCAGGAGCAACATTCATATCCCCGACCAGCAGGAGCCAACTCTGGGGATTCTCCCGCTCTGTCAGGTGAGTATGAATCCCATCGTAAAAAGAGCATTTGTTGGCAAACTTAACCGGATGATCGCGACTTTCACCCTGCGGAAAATAACCATTGATTACCCGCAGCAATTGCCTCTTGACCGGGTAGCTCGCAGCCAAAAGACGTCTTTGGGCATCGTTGCCATCGCCGACAAAGCCGTATTGTATATCAACCGGCTCGGTGCGACTCAGTAAGGCAACCCCGTAGTGAGTTTTCTGCCCAAACCAGAGGGAATGGTATCCCAAAGCCGTGATGTCAGCCTGGGGAAAATCAGAGTCCTGCACCTTGGTTTCCTGGAGCGCGATGATTTCTGGCTGATGCTTGTTGATAACCTCAGCCAATTGATGGAGCCGTGTGCGAATACTGTTGACGTTAAAAGAGACTATTTTCATCTGTTCCCTGCCGACATCATTAGATTGTTATTGAGACCTCAAGGCTCACCGCTTACAGGTCTCTAGATGGTAGCCCTAATTTGTCCTGTTCAATCCGTATTCTTGCCATCTTGCCATAATTTTTTTCATAATGTCCTTATCGGGTTCAACTTGGCGGGCTCCCGCAGGTGAACGCGCGTCTAGCACAACCCTATGTGTGTCTGCATAACATGCTTCTGTCAATCTGCCTGCATTGACAACGCGCCAGTAGACAGCGCTGAAATCGCGCAAAGGGGTGTCTTTATCGAGAAGAATCAGCAGCCTTGAATTCTTCAAGAGTACGGACGTCCACAGCGCGTTGCTGATGTCTTGCAACGACAGGGAGCAATCCGGAGCAAGTGCCACCATCGCCACACGATGGAAAACCCCTTCAGCCGGCAGATGTAGATCAATCACCCAAGGGTGGTCGAATTGCAGTAAGACCAGCAAGGTGCGCACGCTCAGTTCGGCCAGGCAGCTATTCTCTCTTGGCGGCGGACCAACCACTGTACAGGGATAAACGGCCCCTTCACGTAGGCTGACACGTTCGATCCTGATGACAGGGGCAGGCGCGGCAGGGTCATAGCGCCCAGTATGGTTTGCAAAAGGACCTTCAATAAATTTTTCACCAGGCCAAACGCGCCCTTCAATCACGATCTCAGCCGTAGCCGGCACAGCAAGATGCCTGTCCTGGCAGCGAGCCATGGCTAAAGGTCGTCCAGCCACATAGCCTGCAAAATCACTTTCTGGCACGTCACCTGGCAAAGA
>JAHEGF010000101.1 GCA_024645155.1 Phyllobacteriaceae bacterium
GGAAAAAATATTTGTCGCAGACTACCCCGACCTGATGCCGGAGACTGTCATCACCCGTGATCGCAGCGAAATCGACGCATTTCGAGCCCGGCACGGCGATATCATCGTCAAGCCACTCTACGGAAACGGCGGTGCCGGTGTCTTTCACCTCAGGCCTGATGACCGGAACCTTTCCTCACTGCTGGAAATGTTTGGCCAGATGTATCGTGAACCGTTTATCGTTCAGCGATACCTGCCCGACGTCAGGGCAGGCGACAAACGCATAATCCTGATCGAGGGCGAACCGGTCGGCGCCATCAACCGGGTCCCGCCTGAAATGGAGGCGCGCTCCAACATGCATGTCGGCGGTGTTGCCAAGCCATCGGAACTGACTTCCCGGGAGCTGAAAATCTGCGCACGGATCGGCCCGGCGCTGCGCGAACGCGGGTTTATTCTGGTTGGAATTGACGTGATCGGTGGGATGATGACTGAAATCAACGTCACCTCTCCCACCGGTGTGCGCGAAGTCATGTCATTTGGCGGCGCCGATATTGCAGCGCTGTTTTGGGATGCAGTCGAAAAACGCCGCGCCGGGGCGTGATCAGCGTTTTGCAAACACCCACATTGATGTTGCAAAGTAGCTGATCGCACTGGCTGCCAGAGCCGTCAGTACCGACATGACAAATGGTTTGAGCCCAAGCAGCGCAACCAGTCCGTAGGCGATGAACCCTGACAGGAGCGCGCAGGCGAGCTGTACAACAAGATAGCGCGGCAGCGCCTGACCGTGCGGAACATCGCTTGAAAATGTCCAGTACCGGTGAACCAGGTAGATAGTGATGAAACAGATCGCATAGGCACTGCTGCTGGCGAAAAACGGTGCCACGCCTGCCGACGCCAGCACGTAGGTCAGGACAAACAGCAGCACCAGGCCAGAGACGCCGGCGACAATGAAACGCAGCGGTCTCGACGAATTCAACATGGATACTGAGCCCTCAACTCGTCGGGCCGTCATTTCCCGATACTGCATTTTCTATCTGCCGGTTGCGCTCCACGGGAATCCTCAAAACGCCAAGCAGGAAACCGGAAAAGAACAGCTGAAACCCGATCGCAACCAGGGTGAGGCCCATGACGACGATACGGGGCACCATGTGGTTGGCAATGTCGCCGAAACCGACACCGGCCCATTCGTAAAGGGCGTAGAGCAGAAAAATCATGCCCGCGGTGAAAAATATTGCGGCGTTGATGATCAGCCGGTCGGTGTGGACATTTTCCAATAGCCAGTCCGATCGCTTGTTGGGCGGCAGCAGGCCGGTGATTGCCGCATAGTAGCGTGACAGCACGCCGAAAGTGAAAAGCTGGATGCCGGTGCCAACCATGAAACAGGCGCCGACAAACGAGTTGAAATCGAGTGTCACGTTTTCGGATAGCGCAAACGGTCCGAAAAACAGCATTGCGGCCAGCAGAATTCCAAGTGCCGCAACGGTTATGCCCGGAATGACGAACAGCCAGCGCGGATTGTACATCAGGAGAAATTTCAGGTGCCGCCAGCCATCGCGCCAGGTTTGCAGGTGCGGATCGCGCGTTCGGCCGTCGGGTTTCAGCGTCGTTGGAACCTCGTCGATGCGCAGGCTTTCCAGCGCACTGCGAACCACCATTTCACTGGCAAATTCCATTCCGGTGGTCTCGAGACTGAGGTCCCTGATCTTGCGCGCATTGAATCCGCGCAGGCCGCAATGAAAATCCTTCGCCTTGATACCGAAAAACAGGCGCCCTAGAAAACTGAGAACCGGGTTACCGAGATAGCGGTGGAGAAACGGCATGGCACCGTCGGCAATGCCACCCTTGAAGCGGTTTCCCATGACCAGGTCGGCGCCGTCGCGAAGGTGCCGGACGAAGGGATCCAGCGCACTGAAATCATAGCTGTCGTCGGCATCGCCCATGATGATGTATGTACCGCGGGCAGCTTCGATTCCACCGCGCAACGCCGCACCGTATCCCCTGGTCGCAACCGGGATCACCCGGGCACCAAGCGCGGTCGCGATTTCCTGCGACCCGTCGGTACTGCCGTTGTCGGCAATGATCACTTCACCGTCTAAGCCTGCGCCGTCGAGATAGGCTTTGGCTTTCTTGATGCAGGTTGCAAGCGTTTCCGCCTCGTTCAGGCAGGGCATCAGGATGGTCAGTTCCACGGTTGTGCTTTCTTGTCGGCGGATCGGCATGGTCAGGTTCATTGCGGTCTGCTTCGGCCTGTCGGTTGCAATTTCGCCGCACCATAGTCCGAGTAGGTTACAGACGGCTTAACACCGGGTCCACGCCGTCTGCCACCGCCGGAGCCGTGCCGGTTGCCGTGACAACCGGCCGATTGCAACCAGGTACAACCAATTTCCCGCCACGCGCGAGAATTGTTCCCTAAATGTTCTTGATATGTGCGGGCAATTGTGATTTATCGTTATGCAATCAGGGGTAGTTTGCAACGGGGAGCTGTATTTCTGGCTCCGGGGAGCGGTCTAATGGTATCTCGTGTCAGCACAGTCGCATTCCAGGGAATTCAGGCTGTGCCGGTCGACGTCCAGATCATGGTTGCCCCGGGCAAAATGAACATGCATATCGTCGGATTGCCGGACAAGGCAGTGGCTGAGAGCCGTGAAAGGGTTCAGGCTGCATTGCACGCTTCGGGATTGTCGATGCCGCCAAAGAAGGTAACCGTCAATCTGGCACCGGCCGACCTTCCAAAGGAGGGCAGCCACTACGACCTGCCCATTGCGCTCGGGCTGATGGCGGCGCTGGGCGCCATTCCCGGCGACGCGCTGGCGGCATTCGTGGTGCTTGGCGAGTTGTCGCTGGACGGTACAATTGCCTCGGTCTCGGGTGCCTTGCCTGCGGCAATCAGCGCCAACGCGCTTGGCAAGGGCCTGATCTGTCCCGACGCCTGCGGTGCGGAGGCGGCGTGGGCCGGGGAAGATATCGACATATTGGCGCCCCGCAGCCTGATCGCCATTGCCAATCATTTCCGCGGGACCCAGGTATTGTCGCGTCCGGTTGCAAGCATCCAGGGCGCACCTGCCGAAATGAAGGACATGGCCGATATCAAGGGGCAGGAAACGGCCAAGCGGGCACTCGAAGTGGCTGCTGCCGGCGGGCACAATCTGCTGTTTGTCGGCCCGCCCGGCTCCGGCAAGTCCATGCTTGCCCAAAGATTGTCGTCAATCCTGCCGCCGCTGTCGGCAGCCGAACTTCTCGAAGTGTCGATGATTTCATCGATAGCCGGTGAACTTGCCGGCGGGAAGCTCACCGACCGGCGGCCGTTTCGTGCGCCGCATCATTCCGCGACCATGGCGGCTATGGTTGGCGGCGGCGTGCGCGCGCGGCCGGGCGAGGTTTCCCTGGCGCATCACGGGGTGCTGTTCCTCGATGAGTTCCCGGAATTTTCACCCCAGGTCCTCGATTCACTGCGCCAGCCCCTTGAAACCGGCGAATGTTTTATCGCCCGGGCCAACCATCGCGTCAGCTATCCGGCACGCATACAGATGGTCGCCGCAATGAACCCCTGCCGCTGCGGCATGTCCGGAGAACCCGGTTACCGGTGCGCGCGGGGTCCGCGCTGCCGCACCGACTATCAGGCGAGGATTTCGGGACCACTGCTCGACCGCATCGATTTGCGTATTGAGGTTCCAGCGGTCCAGGCTGCCGATCTGATCCGGCCAAACCGCGGAGAGACCAGCCAGACGATCGCGGGCCGTGTCGCACGCGCGCGAGAGACCCAGCACCGGCGTTATGTCCAGCTTGGTCAGAAACCCGTATCGACCAACGCACAATGCAGTTCCGCCCTTATTGAGGAAATCGCCGAACCCGATTCCTCTGGTCTCGCATTGCTGCGCGATGCCAGCGAAAAGCTGTCGTTTTCCGCTCGTGCATATCACCGGATACTGAAGATCGCCCGGACACTAGCTGACCTCGACGGCGAGGAGCAGGTCGGCCGCATCCACCTGGCCGAGGCGATATCCTACAGGGTCGCAGGCGGACAGCTGGCGGAAGCGGCTTGAAGCACTGCCAGACCGAATAGTGATGCGCCCGCCGGGCAGATACCCGGTTTGCAACGATGGCTTGTTTCAGGCCGCGTAACGCGCTGCATCCGCGCCATAGTGGCTGATGTAGCGTGCGGAAATTTCCCTGACCGGAAGCACGACCAGGACGTCGACCGTATCAAAATCTGGATCGACTACACAGCCGTCGCCAATCTTTGCACCAAGCCGCAAATATCCTTTCAGCAACGGCGGCATGCCCGCCAGCGCGCGTTTCACATCAATTGCTTCGGCAGGCATCAAATCCATCGGGAAATAGCGGTTTGGCAGGGCTTTCACGTCCCATTGGCCCTCGGCACGGCATGTTTGCGCAAGAAACGACAAGGGTTCTGCATGGGCTGCCGGTATCGTACCCTGGAATGACGCACAGCCTGTCATGACATCGATGCGATGATGCAGGCAGTAGGCCCAGATCCCCTGCCACAACAGTTCGACGATGCGTTTGGTCCGGTATTCGGAAAGGACACACGACCTGCCGAGTTCAAGGAACCTGAGGCCTGGATGGCGCGCCACCAGAGCGCTCAGGGCAAATTCCTGATCGGAATAAAACGTGCCGGCGCTGCCGGCGGAATTCTGGCGCATCAGCCGGTATGTACCAACGACCTGCTGGCGCGACGGTCCGTGGATCGACGTATCAAGTACCAGCAAGTGATCGCAAAAATCATCGAATCGGTCTGCATCACGGTTTTCCAGCTGATGAACATAGTGCCGGCTGGCGCCGAGTTCGTCGTAAAACACCTGGAACCGAACTTCCTGGGCTGCTGCAATTTCCGCGGAGTTGCGAGCCAGCCGCACTTCCAGATTGCCGATGCGGCCCAGCACCGAAGGCAATTCCTGGTTATTTCCCTTTTCAATATCCCGCATGTGCACCGCCAGCTTGGATGGTTGTGTGTTACGTCGCGTGTCACAGGTTTCAGCTTTTTCCAACACGGCATGTTCTCCAGCCTTGATCATGCGCACACCAATAGACAGTCATTGCAACGGCAAAATGACAATGCAAGGGCCCAAATTGGGCGGGAATTTGCAGGCAGCGCGCTAAGGCGGTAGTCAGGCAGCCCGGTCCTCGACGCTCATCACCAGTTTTTCGGGATCAAGCGGCTTGGTCAGATAACCGTCGGCGCCGCGTGCCAGGACCCGCACTTCGGTCTCTTCCTGCCCGTCAGCCGTCAGCACCAGGATCGGAACGGACGCCAGGTTCAGGGCTTCTTCATTGCGCCGGATCAGCTCAATTGCATCAAGCCCGTCCATCACGGGCATGTGCAGATCCATCAGCACGAGATCAATGGCGCCAGGCCTGTCCCTGAGCAATTCGGCCGCCGAAAGCCCGTTGTTGACGACCGTGACATTGTGCCCCGCCTTTTCAAGTGCGGCACGGGCAAGCGTTGCATTGATGACATTGTCTTCGGCCAGAAGGACCGACAGCGCCCCTGGTTTGGCGGTCAGGCCGGGACCTGTTGCCGCAGCAGAGCCGGATCTTGCGGGATCCTTCCCTGTGGTTCGGGTGCCGTCACACAATAGACGGACCAGCGAGCGGCCGCGCACCGGCCGTGCAAGAAAGGACGTGTAGCCACTTGCAAGCAGGTCCTGCAGACGCCCGCGATCGGTCGGTGCAATAAGGGTGATCATCTGTGCACTGCCGGCACATTCCTCCAGACGCTGCACCAGCGCCGCGCCGGACTCCTGTTCCAGATTGCTGTCAATCAGCACCGCATCGAACGGGATACTCTTCTTGACAAGATTCTGCGCATTGGCAGCCGAGTGTGCCAGGTGAATTTCACCGCCCTCGCTTTCCACCATTTGCACAATGGCAGCGGACTCCATGGAGTTGGCGGACACCAGAAGGACCGATTTTCCGCCAAGTACGGGACCGGGGCCGCCCGGGGTTTGGCGATCATCACCGCTGACCGCCGGCAATGGTATCATGACGGAAAATGTCGATCCGCCGCTGTCCGGTGTGGCAAGCCCGATCGTTCCGCCCATGGCATCGACAATGCGTTTGGAAATCGAAAGCCCGAGGCCTGCTCCACCATGCGGCCGTGTCGATGTGGTATCGGCCTGCTCGAACTCCTCGAATATCCGTTCCCGGTCAGCAGGTTTAAGTCCCGGGCCGGTGTCTGTGACGTCGATACGCAGGCCACGGGAACTGCCGGAGCGGGATACCGAGGCTGTGACCATTACCCCGCCTTCATCGGTAAACTTGATGGCATTACCGGCAAGATTGAGAAGAACCTGGCGCAGCCGCCCCGGGTCAACCATGATCAATTCCGGTACCGCCGGGTCGATGAAGCAGCCAAGCCCAATGTCCTTGCCATAGGCCCGCGATGCCAACAGCTCGACGACACCTTCAATCAGCTCGTGCGGAGAAACGGCGACCTGGCGCAATTCGAGACGGCCGGCTTCGATCTTCGAGAAGTCGAGCAGGTCCTCGATCAGTGACATCAGCGCATTGCCCGATTCCATGACGCTGGAAATGTAGGTTCTCTGCTCCGGCGTAATGTCGGTGTCGGCGAGCAATTTTGCCATGCCGATAATCCCGTTCATCGGGGTGCGGATTTCGTGACTGACCGTTGCCAGAAAACGCGACTTGGCCTGGCTGGCATGCTCGGCCTTCTGCCGCGCCTCATTCATCTCGCTTTCGGCGTTTTTTCGCTGGGTAATATCGCGGGCAATCGCGCGATGCTGGACAGTGCCGGTATTTTCCTCTCGGGCCGATAGTTCGATCCAAGAAAACCATCGCATGCCGTTTTCATCGCCAATTGCCACATCCTGCGATGTCAGCTGGTCGCCGTCAAAAAGGGCAGCGTCGGGAACCGGCGCGACTTCGACGCCCAACTCGCTTAGTGTCTTGCCGACAACCTCGTCCTGGTTTCCGCCAAGGATCGTGATAAACACCGAATTTGCGTAAATGATCCGGCCGTCCTGATCGCGATGCACAACGATGTCGCCGAGGGCGTCGATCAGGCCGCGGAAATGCTGTTCGCTCTCCTGCAATTCCCACATGCGGTCAGCAATGGATTCCAGTTCGTCCTGCCTGCGTTCCGCATATTCGCCGAGTTTTTCCTGCGCCTGAAGCAATCTGGCAGACGTCAGGCCAATTACGATGCCGAGCAGGCCGCAAAACAATGTCACAAAGTAGGGTGAACCGGTAAGGTGAGCAGCCGACGCGACGCCAAATGTAGCAGCCGTGCACAAGACGAAGACAGTGCGCGAGAAAACCGCCGGTACGCTGGTGATTGCGGGACGTGTTAACAGACCGGTAGCATCCGGCCTGTTGAGGCTGTTTGCTGCAGGCGCCTCGGCGCGCTTGCCGGGCAATCCCGGACCGCTATTTACCTTCCCGTTCATCCGCCCACCATAGCGCAGGGCTTTTAGGGAAGTTTCTTGCGGTTCATTAAAACTTTAAGGAACCTGTAGAAAAATACTGGCTGACCGGATCTAGATATCCACGACGACGCGGCCACGAATTTTGCCCTCGACGATGTCGCTGGCGGCGCCGGCAATTTCCTCAAACGCTATGGTTTTCGACAGCGAAGCCAGCTTTCCTGCATCAAGATCGCGGGCAATCCTTCGCCAGGCTTCCAGGCGTATTTCCTTTGGCGCCATGACCGAATCGATGCCAAGCAGGCAAACGCCGCGCAGGATAAACGGTGCTACACTGGCTGGAAGGTCCATGCCCTGCGCCAACCCGCACGCCGCGACCGCACCGCCGTAGGATGTCTGCGCCAGAACATTGGCGAGCGTATGCGAGCCGACCGCGTCAACACCGCCTGCCCAGCGCTCCTTGCCCATCGGCCGGCCCGGTTCGGACAGTTCGCCGCGATCAATGATTTCGGCAGCACCGAGGTCTTTGAGAAACGCATCTTCAGACCGCCGGCCGGTCGATGCGATCACATGATAGCCGAGTTTCGACAGGATCGACACGGCGACCGTTCCGACACCGCCTGCCGCACCAGTCACCACGACCGGACCGCTATCGGGTGTGATCCCGTGATTTTCTAGCGCCATGACACACAGCATTGCCGTATATCCGGCAGTTCCGACAGCCATCGCGTCATGGGCGCTCATGCCGTCGGGCAACGGTACCAGCCAGTCACCGCTCACACGTGCCCGTTCCGCATAGGCCCCGTAGTGGGTTTCGCCGACGCCCCAGCCGTTGAGAACGACCTTGTCACCCTTTTTCCAGTTCTCGTTCGACGATTTGGTCACCGTACCGGCAAAATCGATGCCCGGGATCATCGGCCAGCGGCGCACCACCGGTGACTTGCCGGTAATGGCAAGGCCATCCTTGTAGTTTACCGTGGTCGCCTCCACGGCGACGGTAACGTCGCCATCCATCAGCTCGTCTTCAGTCATCGAAACGATGTCGACCGACTGTCTTTTCTCCTCGTCACGCGAAATCAAAAGGGCCTTGAAACTGTCAGACATGGGTTCTCTCATAATAGCCATGGAATGCGGGGTGCTTGCGACGAACTTGTAATGGATCAGGTGCGCTGGTCAATCGTCATTGCCCGGTTCAGCCGGTTTTCCCGTATGGCGTGCCCGCCAGCTCCGGACGATCTCCTGCAATATTACAAGGCCGGCCCCGGTCGAAATTGCCGCATCGGCGAAATTGAAAATCGCAAACGACCACACGGATGTATGAAACAAAATATAATCAATCACATAGCCAAGGGACACCCGGTCAATCAGGTTGCCGATGGCCCCGCCCATGATCAATGCGAATCCGGTACGGGCCAACACGTCATCGGCGGGAGTACGATACCACAGGTACAAGACCAGCGCCGCGACACACAATGCCAGCAGGATCAGGAGTCCCGGACCAAAATCATCAAACATGGAAAATGCCATGCCGGTGTTGTGTGTGCGAAACAGCGAGACAAAGGGTACCACCCCGACCATCTGGTGATAATCCATCTGCCTTTCGACCAGCCACTTGAAGAACTGGTCAAGTCCGACGACGAGCGCTACCAGCATCACCGCCCCGGCAATGGACCCTTTGCCGGCGTTCATCATGCATCCCCGATGGTCAGGGCATGGCGCCGGGCTTCAAACATCATGACGCCTGCGGCGACCGCAAGATTGAGTGAATCGGCGCGCCCAGCCTGCGGGATACGCGCCAGTGTGGTGCATGCCGCTGCCAACGCATCGCTCAGACCCTGCTGTTCATTGCCCATCAGCAACAGGACCGGGCCATTGGCGTAATCGACGGTGCGGTAATCGACGGAACCTTCCAGGTGCGTTCCGACAACCTGTCCGGGCCAGCCCTTGCGCCACGCCAGGAATGCCTCGGTGGTTGTCTTGACCACGGGTACGGCAAAAACCGATCCCATGGTCGCGCGGACGGTCTCGATCGCAAACGGATCGGTACATTCGCCGACCAGAATCAGCCCGCGGGCACCGGTTGCATCCGCGGTGCGGATGATCGTTCCAAGATTGCCCGGGTCGCGAACCCGGTCGAGTGCAATCCACAAATCCGTAGGTTGCGCGGTAACGCTGGAAAGGGCGGTATGTTTCTGGCGGATAACAGCAATTGCATTTTGCGGATTGTCGCGGCGGCTGATGGCTTCAAGCACCTTTCCCGACACCTGCAATACCAGTCCTCCGGCGGCAACTGTTTGTGCAGCCGAGCTGTCGATCAGCGGCGAACCCACGGCGCTTTTTGCAATCACGAGTGTCTCAATTGTCCAGCCGAGATCACGCGCCTCGACGATCAGCTTCAACCCTTCGGCAACAAATACCCCGGCCTCATCACGATGCTTTTTGCGCGCCAGCGAGCGGATGGTCTTGATGACCGGATTTGCAAGGCTGGTCACTTCCTTGACCTGCCCGGGTGCGCCGGTTCTGCCGGTGACTGACGTCATGATGCCACCCACCGGCTGAACAGCGAGGTTGGCAAAAGGCGCCCGCCAGCCTTTTCACGAATGACAAGCTCGCCCGACTGGACCGCGCCCCCAAGGCCGGCAAATCGTTCGCGCATCAATCCATGAATCGCATAAAAGGATGCGCGAATGGAATAGGCGGTCAGGACCACGGTCAGCGGGTTTGCAGACAGGATCGCCCGGCAGCCTGCGATCATCGTGGCCAGATCGTCGAAAAGGTGCCACACCTCGCCTTTGGGCCCGCGGCCAAAGGCAGGCGGGTCAAGCAGGATGATATCGTAGCTGTTGCCGCGCCGTCTTTCGCGTTCAACGAAACGCATCGCATCTTCGCAGATCCAGCGGACAGGTCTGTCTTCGAGACCGGCTAGTTGCTGGTTTTCGCGCGCCCATCCGATCGCCTTCTTCGACGCATCGACGTGGGTGACTTCTGCGCCGGCGCGCGCTGCCACCAGTGATGCAATGCCGGTATAGCCAAACAGGTTGAGAACCCGGACCGTGCGCCCGGAACCGGCGATAAGCCCTTCCATGTGCGCCCAGTGCGGTGCCTGCTCCGGAAACACGCCAACATGGCGGAATGATGTGAACCGTCCGTGATAGGCGATACCGTCATGGCGCATTGGCCAGGTCTCGCCCAGCGGCGTTTTCGGGAAATTCCAACGGCCCAGGCCTTCTTCCTC
>JAHEGF010000341.1 GCA_024645155.1 Phyllobacteriaceae bacterium
TCCCCGCATCACCCCGCCAAGCCACAACCAGAACTGTTCAAATAGGCTTTTATCCAGCCCGTAGAATTCCCGAAGGCGGGCGATATCCGCATCTGTCGCGCCCGGAGGGAGCATCATCGCTATGGGATCACCGGGTGCGACCCGGATGACAATGAAGACGACAACCGCGACGCCAAAAAGCGTCACGGCTGTAGAGATCAATCGGATGACGATGTCGCGCAGTGACATGGCTGGCAGCTTAAATCATACGTCGGGCCGCAACCATGGCTGCGGCCCGATGGAATTGAAAATCGGCAATCAGGCGGGCTTCATGCTGTATGGAAGAAGTGCACCTGAAACATGGGGAACCACCGATACCGCCGAAGAGTGAATTATCGGCTGGACGTATTGCAGGATCGGGATGACGTAGCCTTCCTCGGCAATCAGTTTGTCGACCGCCTTGTAACCTGCGATGCGTTTTGCTTCGTCCGGCTCGCCCCACAACGGCGCAATGGCGTTGATGACGTCTTCGCCGTCCCATACGGAATGCGGGCTTGGCCCGAACATCGCAAACCCGGTCGACGTGGACGGATCCCCGATTGAATTGCCCCAGTTGTAGAACGCGGCCGGTGCCAATGTGTCGGCAGCACGCAATTCGTAGTGTTTGGCGATTTCATAGACTTCAATCTCTGCTTCAATGCCGACCTTGCGCCACATGCCGACAATGGCCTGGATCATTTCGTAATCCTTGGGCTTGAAGCCACGTGTCGTCTGGATCTTGAACTTCACCGGATTATCCGGGGAATAGCCGGATGCGGCAAGCAATGCAGTTGCCTTTTCAGCGTCGTAGCCAACCTTGATGGTTGGATCATAGGCATCATATTGCGGGGTTTGCAGCGTATCGATTGCAACGCCGTAACCGCGTAGCAACCGGTCAATTAGCAATTGCTTGTCGATGGCATGGTGCGCAGCCAGGCGCACATTCCTGTCGGTCATGACCTCGATATCATTGAGAAAGATCATGCCGATATCGGATATGGGCGTGGTTGTTCCGTCCAGCCCGTCCTTGGCTTTCAGGCGATCAAACTCCTCATAGGGGATTTCAAGTGTTACATCGGAGGCGCCCGATTCCACTTCTGCAACACGGCTTGAAGCGTCTGTAACAAACTTGATCGTAACCGTGTCGAACGCGGGTTTCCCACCCCAGTATTTCTCATTCGCCTTCAGGCGCACAAAGGCGTTACGCTCAAAGCGCTCCACCATGTAGGGACCGGATCCGACCGGCTTGGCTTCGAAACCCTCCTGGCCGACTTCCTCGAAGTATTTTTTCGGAAGTACATATCCGGTCAAAAAGCCCATCCATTTGAACAGTGTCGGTTCAAACGAGAGAACGTCGGCGGTTATCGTGTTTCCTTCGATTGCAAAGTTGCCCACTTTCGACCAGACGAACTGGATCGGGTTTCCGGTGTCGGGATTGCCGGCCCGTTCCAATGACCAGACGACATCTTCGGGCGTCAGGGGATCGCCATTGTGCCAGACAACACCTTCGCGCACGGTCATCGAAATCTTGCTGCGATCGTCATTCCAACCCCATTCGGTCAATATGCCGGGCACGAGCTCAAGATCAGGCTCCTGGGCGATATACTGGTCAAACACCGATTGGTAAAAACCCTGGATTGTCGGATTAACGGCCGACGGGCCGACGGTGGGGTCCCAGGACGGCAAATTGACATTGTAGGCAATGGTCAGGTCCTTGCCCTGGGCGATCACGGAACTGGGTACGCCCAATGCGAGAAGGCCGGCACTGGCAGCCCCAAGTTTCAGGATATTTCGGCGGTCTATGGTCATTTTCTCCTCCGTTTATTGGTTCTTGTTTTGGTAATGATAATAGTCAGGCCCCTGCCAGTTGGCGAGCAAGCATAAAACCGGAACCCGCACCAGTGCCAGCGCCTGGCCAAGTTGCAGCGCCGGTCATGTGCAGGTTTTTGACCGGTGTTTTCCACGTTGCCCAGCCTGGTACCGGACGGAACAGGAAATTCTGCGCCAAATGATGGCTGCCGCAAATCTGGTCACCGCCAACGAGATTGGGGTTTTCGCGCTCAAGATCAACTGGTGAATGCACCGTTCGAGCGATCACCCTTTTTGATGTGCCGGGCGCATAGCGGTCGATTACCGACATGACGCGGTCGGCATATTTCTCCTTGATCCGGTCCCAATCAGTTCCGTTGATCTTGCCGGCTGCATCGCCTTTGATCTTTGCCGGCACAACGCGGGTCTGCACCCAAAGCACGTGTTTTCCTTTTGGAGCACGCGCCGGATCGATTGCGGTCGGTTGCCCGACTACCAGTACGGGTTCGTCCGGCAGTTGTCCGGCTTCGGCCTGGCTGTAGGTCCGGGCCATTGCCGTCATGGAAGGGGCAAGATGAACATAGGCGAACCGTTTCAGTTCGTCAGCGGCTTTCCAACCGGGGAGTTCGTCCATTGCAAGATGGATCATCATCGTGCCGGGCGCGTGACGGAAACTGCGCATCTGCCCGTCAAAGCGCTTGTTGCCGCTGCCATCGGGAAGAAGTTTGCCGACAAGTTGTCCCGGTGCAACACCGGCAATAACGGCGCGCCTTGCCACCACAGTTCTGCCGCTTGCGAGGCGAATGCCGGTCGCCGCGCCCTTTTCAGTGATGATTGACTCGACCTTTTCGTTAAGGTGGATGTCGCCACCGGCAGACCGGATCATGCCGGTCATCGCCTTTATTATGGTGTCGGCGCCGCCCTTGCCCAGCACCATGCCGAACGACTGGTTTGCCATCCCTTCCAGATAAGGAAAAAGAGCGCCACCAGCAGCGTCAGGAGGGAAATCCAGATGCATGCCCCAGCATGCCAATGCCGTTTTCAGTTCTTCGCCTTGAAAGTTTGCATCAAGAAAATCACGCGGTGATGACAACAAAAGGCGAACAGTATCGAAGACCCAATCGGTACCCTTGTCGCGCCAGGCCGCCCACACGGTTTTTGCGAGGTTTCGTTTCGACATTGGATTGCCAAGCAGGGCAAACAGATGGGGCGCATCGCCCGGAAATGCTGCGACCAGCTTGCGCCAGTGCACCGCGTCATCGGGATTGAATCCCGCGATACAGTCCGCGGTCTTGTCGAGATCAGTCGATATTCCGATCCAGCGGCCATTCGGAAATGCGCTGGCAAAACAATTTTCCACCGGAGTGAATTCCAGGCCGTGTGAAATCAAACTATTTTCATATGCA
>JAHEGF010000102.1 GCA_024645155.1 Phyllobacteriaceae bacterium
AGGTGAACCTACTGACTTTTTCAACGGAGTAGGCGGTTTTTACCAATCGGGATCGGAAATCAAAGGTCTTGAACGGGCTCGGAGCAGAATTTGCTGGTGTCACAATATTGTGCCCAAATTTGTAGATATGTCGTTACTCGCGGGACATTTCCATTAACCTCCCATTTCTGGGAAGAAGGAGATGTTCATGAACAGGGATCAACGCGAGATTCAACGTAAATTACGCATTCTTCAGTATGCTGATGAGACCGGCCATGTTGCCAAGACGTGCAGGTTTTTTGGTATTGGCAGATCAAGTTTTTACCGTTGGCGTGAGCTATACAACAAGCACGGTGAAGCAGGCCTGATCAACCGACCATCTATTCCAAAGCAACATTACAACAGGACGCCGGTTGAGATTGAAGAGAAGGTCCTCCATCTTCGTCGCAAATACCATCTCGGGCCGATGAGGATCGTTTGGTATCTGGCACGATACCATGGCATCAAAATCTCAGACGCAACGGTCTCCCGAATGCTTAAGCGCAATGGAATGAACCGCCTTCCCAGAGGAATTCGATTACGCAAGGTGCACACCAGGCGTTATAACAAACAAGTCCCCGGCCATCACATCCAGATGGATGTCAAGTTCCTATCATTCAAAGGAAAGCGTGGCGAGAAAGTCCGTCGCTTCCAGTTCACGGCCATCGATGACGCGACCCGGGTGCGGGCGCTCAAAATCTACGAGAAACACACCCAGGCAAGTGCAATCGACTTCGTTGACTACGTCATCGAGAAGTTCCCATTCCGTATCAAGGAAATCCGCACCGACAACGGCCATGAGTTCCAGGCCAAGTTCCATTGGCATGTCGAGGATCAAGGTATCCGCCACGCCTATATCAAGCGGGCATCACCGCAACTAAATGGAAAAGTCGAGCGCTCACATCGATCAGATGAGCAGGAATTTTACCAGCTTCTCAGCTACAAAGGCGATGTCGATCTGGAAGCTAAACTCGACGAATGGGAGCGATTTTATAACTTCCATCGACCGCATGGAGCTTTCAATGGAAAAACCCCTTACGAAGCACTCAGAGAAAAGCTAAATTAACCAAATTGGGTGTCTCGAGAGTAACCGCACCTTACAGATCGGAAGACGAACTCTGCCCGCTCCAACGGCACCGGGACATTGCGTCCATACTGCCGAACGCGCAGCTCGAGATTGTAGCAGGGGCCGGACACATCACCACTCTCGAAGCACCGGATAGGATCAATGCGCTGATCGGTGGTTTTGTCAAAAAGTGGTCTTGACCAAAATCGGACCTATTGTGGCTTAGCTCGATAAAGTTTGACCGCTACATATTATTGCCTGTACACCTTATAATGGCCCATGAGCGGCGGCAGGACAGCTGGTTTTTTGAGATACACAAATTTGGTACACGATTGACTTATGGCTGTTCGGTTAGTGCTCTGTATTTTAGAGATAAATAGCGGTGACTAGTCCGGCCAGGGGCCCTTTGTTTCTGCTCGGCTATTCGAAAAGAAGGGCAGCGGCTCTGCTGCTCATTATGTCGCCAGCATGAAACCATCGAAGAAGGCGGCAAGATCGGCATGTCCGGCAAGCGGCAGAATATGCGCTACATACTGATCCGGCCGAACTATGATGATGCAACCGTATTTGCGGTCGATGCCGCGAATATCGAAAATGTCGTTGCCGATTTTCAGATCGGCGCAGAACACCTTTTCATAGTCGCACAGCCCATACGGCCCTTTCCGGGGCCTGACGAGTGAAGGCATACTGCCATACGCCAGATCCCGGAATCCTTGCTGAAATACCGCACGAAAGTCGATCACCGCATCGATGTCTTCATTTTTTCGCGTGTATTTGACGATCGGCGAACCCGGCGCAGATTCAAGATATTCACAAAGCTCGAAAATGCCCGATCCGGATTGGCCAAGATCCTTGTTCCCGGCGAAGGCAAAGATGCGCCAGCGGGCATCGGCCTCGACCGCATGGCCCAGTTGCATGGGCCTGGCATCCGCCAGCCTGATCACCGGTGCGGAATGGAACCGTTTCCCGATTTCCTGGCCTGTGGCCAGATTCTGATGCACTGATTTTCCGACAATCATCGAAGGCTCATAGCAAACCGACAGTCCGGCGGTAAAAACGCCGTTTTCGATAAACTGCTTTTGAAAGCGTGGCATGCCTGCGCCGTCAAGTTCGGATTTCCCGGGAGGTGCGCTCATGATGCGCGCCCATTCGTGATCTGTATCGACAAGGCGCTTCGCCTCAAGCCAGCGTTCGGCGGAATAGGTGTGCAGGAGGCCGGGTTTGGAACGGCCGGTCAGCACCTGCACCAGCTTCCAGCCGAGATTGAACGTGTCCCCCATTGAAACATTCATGCCTTGTCCCGCCTTCGGGCTATGGGTGTGGCATGCATCGCCGGCGATAAAGACCCGCGGAATGCGGGTGCCTATTTCACCCGCGGTCACATCGTCAAACCTGTTGGTCAGGCGATGTCCGATTTCATATATCGACCACCACACGACTTCCTTCACGTCAATCGAATAGGGATGCATGATCCGGTTCGCCGCCGCGTGAATGTCGTCGAATGTGAGTTTTTTGGCAGCGACGCGCTCGTCGGGATTGAGCTTGTCGAGTTCGACATACATCCGGAAGAGAAACCCGCCTTCGCGCGGCAGGATCAGCACGTTGCCTTCGTTGGCGGACTGGACCAGGCATTTCATCCGCACATCAGGGAAATCTGTATTGGCGAGGATATCTGTCACACCCCAGGCCTGGTTGGCGGTGTCGCCATGCAACTTGCCGCCTATCGCTGCGCGCACGGCACTGCGCGCGCCGTCACAGCCAACGACGTAGTTGGCGCGCACTGTCACTGTTTGGCCTTCATGCCCGGGGTCCACCCTTTCCAGTTCAATAGTCACAGGATGATCATTGGTATCGGGGTCCACAGCCAGGCCGCTCAGTTGAAGCGCGTAATCCGGCTCCAACCGCGAGGGAGAGTTGCGCATGACATCGAGATAGAGCTCATGCACGCGCGCCTGGTTCATCAGTGTATGCGGCATCTCCGAAAGGTCATCGGCCACATCCTGCACACTGCCATTGCGAATGATGCCGCCGGGGTTTGCGGGGTCCGGAACCCAAAAGGCGGTCTCGTTGACCCAGTAGGCTTCTTCCTTGACTTTATCTGCAAATCCGAACGCCTGAAACATCTCCATCGAGCGGACATTGATACCGTCAGCCTGGCCTTTTTCGATCGGCCCCGACTTCTGTTCCACGATCCTTGTGATGATGCCGGGATAGGCCGAAAGCTGTGCCGCCAGGGTCAGGCCGGCCGGGCCGCAACCAACGATCAGAACATCGACCTTCTCGGGGAGGCGCCCCTGGCCGGTTTCGGCGCGCGCCGGTGCGGCCCTGGAAACTCTCGGGTCACCGGGCCTGAACCCGTCCAGGTAAAATTGCATTTCGTCTTCCCTTTCTCGATGGCACTTTCGGTCTACTGCCTGCCTGAACGCCTTCCGGTCGTGTTGCAGATCGCTTTTTGCATAATATTTCTTTACATATGAACGGTATCCGATAAAAATACCGATCCAGCGGGCATCGTGATTACAATAGTGAAATATAATTCATCATATATTATCACGATCATGCAAGAACCAACCGGGCATTGCAGAATTGCAATATCCTGAAAAAATTGCGAGGCAAAACAGCCCGCATGACCCGTGTCATCGAACACCTGGAGGAATAAACATGAAGAAAATAACACAAAGACTGGCCGGTTTTGCCTGTGCCATCGTAATGGCAATGGTGGTGTCGGTCGCGGCTATGCCCGGTGCATGGGCGCAGGAAGTTACCCTGAAACTGCACCACTTCCTGCCACCGCAGGCAAATGTGCCCAAGCTGGTGCTTGATGTATGGGCCGACAAGGTCGAAAAGGATTCCGGCGGGCGAATAAAGATTGACCGGTTCCCGTCCATGCAACTCGGCGGAAAACCGCCGGAACTCATGGACCAGGCAATCGACGGAGTCGCCGACGTTGTGTGGACCGTGGTTGGGTACACCCCCGGCCGTTATCCGCGCACCGAGGTGTTCGAACTTCCCTTCATGATGACCAATGCCGAGGCCGTTTCACGGGCCTATTGGGAAATGTTTGAAAAGGACATGAAAGACGAGGAGTTCAAGAACGTCCATATCCTGGCGACCTGGGTTCACGGACCTGGTCTTATTCATTCCGCCGAGCCGGTAAGAACCGTCGAGGACATGAAGGGCCTGAAAGTGCGTGGCGGCTCGCGTACGATCAATATGCTACTCGAAGAACTTGGTGCCACTCCGGTCGGCATGCCGGTACCTGCGGTCGCGGAAGGCCTTTCGAAGGGTGTGATCACCGCAACAACCATTCCGTGGGAAGTCACTTCGGCGCTGAAGGTACCTGAACTGGTCAAGAACCATACCGAATTTTCAAACCGCGCCCTCTACACGCTTACCTTCGTGCTTGCCATGAATAAGGCGAAATATGACAGCCTGCCGGACGATCTGAAAAAGGTCATTGACGACAATTCGGGAATGGAACTGTCGGCATTTGCCGGCAAGACCCAGGCTGACGCCGACGGTCCGGCACGCCAGATCGCTGTCGATATGGGAAACAACATCATAACGTTGACGGATGAGGAAGTTGCCAAGTGGCGTGAAGCTGCGCAACCGATCTATGATGCGTGGGCAGCCGACATGGACTCGAAAGGTTACGACGGCAAGGGCCTGATCGCCGAAGCCCAGGCGCTGATCGAGAAGTACACCAACAAGTAATTGCAGTTGGGACCGAAACCAGGAGATGGCGGCTTTCGGGCCGCCATTTTCATATCCGGAGATTACCACCCGTGGCTTCGAGATCAGCCGGCTACAAGCGGCTCTATTTTCGAACGGATATAGTCGGGGATCGAGATCTTCATGTGAGCACTCGAAATGACAAACACCGACACAAACTGCCCTTCGAAGCACAGTTTGGCATCCTGAAATCCCTTAACCGAAAACCGGACCGAGCTGGTACCGATCTTCATCAGCCGCACCTCACATTTCAACCGGTGACGAGGGGTTACCGGTCTGGAAAAGTCCAGGCTCAAATGGACAAAAGGTGTTCCATTGTCGCGGTCGACGTTCAGTTCGAACCAGTCAATGCCGGTATTGTGTTCCCACCAGGCATCGATTGCCTCCAGCGCAAAATAGGGGATCCTGCCAGTAAAGGCGATTTCCGCCGGATCACAGTCGGCCCAGCCAACGCGAATGGTGTGCGTGAAAGGGTCCATGCGTCAGTATGTTTCCACGTGGTAGCGGCCTGACTCGCGCATGGTGTCGCGCAGCGTTTTCCAGTCGAGTCTTGCCGTTTGTGCGATGTCTCCAAGGGCCTGCTCGACACCACTTTCCATGGCCTTCAGCCCGCAAACGTAGATATAGGTATTGTCGCTGCCAAGCACGCTGGCCAAGTCATCTTTCTGCTGCCTCATCATGTCCTGCACATAGTTCTTCTTTTCACCTGGAACCCGGGAAAAGGCGAAATTCTTTTTCAGTAGTGTTTCCGGGACTTTTGCAAGCGGGCCGAAATAGGGAAGTGATCCCGGCGTACGGGCGCCAAAGTAAATCGACATGCCGCCGCCGCCCTCCGGCAATGTCCGCTGCCGGCGCATCGTAAAACCACGAAACGGTGCCGATCCGGTTCCGGTGCAGATCATGATAATATTGGCCTGTGGATCATTCGGCATCAGGAATGTTGATCCATAGGGCCCGGATATTTCGATCTCGTCGCCCCTTTGCAAGTCGCAAATATAGTTCGAGCAGACTCCTTCGGGTTCACGCTTTACGGTCAGGGACAGATTGTTTGTATTTGGCCGCTCGCCGTCGCGCGGACTGGAAACAGAATACAGGCGCATCAGATGCGGGCGGCCGTTGGCGTCTGTGCCCGGTGGTGTAACGCCAATGCTTTGGCCTTCAAGGACGGGGAAGGGAACTGTTCCCAAATTCAGGATAATGTGGCGGACATCGCTATCGGAACCTTCCTCGGTCAGGCGGTAATTCCCCTGAACGGTGGCTTTCGCCGGTTTCTTGGCGGAGAAAAGATTGACGGTCGGCTTGGAAGCTGACTTCGGTGCCAATGCGGCGCCACCGGCACCGGCATGTGCTTCTGCCAATAAAGCCGCCACGACATCGTCATGAGCCTCAATGACGCCTGTCTCCGCTTCGCCCTTTTGCAATTCGGCCTGTTCCGGCAGATCAAACCAGCCAAGCTGTTCTTCAAGCGAATACGGTGTTTCAACAACGCGCCAGTTGTCGATCGAACCGGTCGGGCACGGCGCGATACAGGCCATGCAGAAATTGCACTTGGAGGCATCGACGACCACATTATTGTCGTCATGGGTAATTGCGCCGATCGGACATGCTTCCTCGCAAGTATGACAGCGGATGCATATTTCCGGATCAATCAGATGCTGTTTGACAGGTTTGGTCATGTCTGTCCCGAACGTTGTTTGTTGTTATCTGCCCGGGCTTTGAAATTCCGGGCAGTCAGTTTCGCCGCCTGGCTTATGCCATGTAAAGCTGAACGTATTCGAAGTCTCCCGGCTTGTTGTCAATGCCGACACGCGGCGGCGCAATCCAACCGGCAAACTTTCCCGGCTCCGATACGGGGATCATCAACGATTGAATAAAATCGCCATCGGCGCCCGTCGGGAGCCATTCGCCACGGCGGGCGTCCCATTCGTCCTTTGCAATCACCCTGCCTTCAGGCGTGACCGGTGCACCGGTAAACACGCCGATCTGGCGGTGGAAGCCCTCATGGGGCAAACTCAGTTCAAATTCGATGCCGGCTTTTGCGATCACCCTGTTCCAGCGGCCGACGCCGCCTGCCGCATCGCGCGTATAGTCGTCACGCAGGCGCATGTTGATCGCCGACAAGGCAGGAGAATCGACGACTTCGATATTGCCGTCAACGAGTTGCGATACGGGGTACGTATCATTGTGAAGCTGGTGATCATCCTCGATCTTGGTTTCCATGTACCGGCCTTTGATGCCGGCATTGAATGCATTGGCGGCATTGGTGGAGACCTCCTGGCCGAACAGGTCGAGCGACAGGGTGTAATGCAGGTTCAGCTTTTTCTGGATCGTCGGCAGGTCGATGACGCCAAGAGCACGAATCTTCTCGATATCATAAGGGTCGGTGATGCCGGCATCATTCATCGCCTGACATGTGCGTTCGACAATCCGGCCGACACCTGTCTCGCCGACAAACATGTGATGGGCTTCCTCGGTCAGCATGAAACGGCAGGTGCGCGAAAGCGGATCGAATCCGGATTGTGCCAGGCTTTCCAGCTGCATCTTTCCGTCACGGTCGGTGAAATAGGTGAACATGAAGAACGACAGCCAGTCCGGCGTTACTTCATTGAAGGCGCCCAGCATGCGCGGCGCTTCTTCGGATCCCGATTGCCTGCGCAATAGATCATCGGCTTCCTCACGGCCGTCGGCGCCGAAATATTTCTGCAGCAGATAGACCATGGCCCACAGGTGGCGGCCCTCTTCGACATTGACCTGGAACAGGTTGCGCATGTCGTAAAGGGAGGGTGCGGTTTTGCCGAGGTGACGCTGCTGTTCGACCGAGGCCGGTTCCGTGTCGCCCTGGATGACGATCAAGCGGCGCAGCATCGAGCGGTATTCGCCCGGAACTTCCTGCCAGGCCGGTTTGCCATAGTGTTCGCCACAGGGGATGATGCGGTCTTCGACCTGGGGAGCGAGCAACACGCCCCAGCGATATTCGGGCATCTTCACATAGTCGAATTTGGCCCAGCCCTTCGGGTCGACACTGACCGCGGTACGAAGGTATATCAGGCTTTTCTGGAATTTCTCCGGGATCAGGTCGTTCCACCAGTTGATGTAACCGGGATGCCAGCGTTCAAGCGCCTTGAGAACGCGTTTGTCGGTGGACAGACCCACATTGTTGGGTATCTGGGTATCGTAGGCGACATTGATCAAATCAAGCATATCGAAAACCTCTTTTTTGAATTCGGATACAGGCCGCGCGTCAGACGCGGCGCATGTCGTAGGTGCCGCGGACGCCGGTGCCATAACGCTGCAGCGCACCTTCCTTGCCAACGGCATTGGGGCGCTGGAATATCCAGTTTTGCCAGGCAGTCAGCCGCCCGAAGATGCGCGTTTCCATGGTTTCGGGACCCGGGAAACGCAGATTGGCTTCCATTCCGGTCATTGCATCCGGCGAGAAGCTGGCGCGTTCTTCAAGGAAAATGCGCAATTCGTCATCCCAATCGATGTCATCGAAGCAGAATGTTACCAGACCAAGTTCATTTGCGTCATAGGCTTCCAGAGCCTTGTCCTTGTGTTGTTCCGCTTCGCCGACTTTTCCAGGCTCCCCAAGGAAGCGCGTCTCAAGACGGGTCAGGTTATTGGCCATGGGGTAGGGGCCAAAATTTGTCGCAGTCAGGGTAATCGTGGCAACGGGCCTGTTGTCTTCCTCGAAGTCGCCTTCGGCCATGTAGGAGCGGTCAGCGGCAAACAGGATTTCGGCAAGTGAACCGGCAAAGCAGGAACCCGGTTCGACAAGCGCTGCAAGTGAGCGCGACGTCATGTCCAGGCGCTTGAGGACCCGCTTCCAATACAACGCAATTTCGCGAGCAAACCAATTGTCGAGATTGTCGAATACCACCTTCTCATGGGCCATGACGGCTTCGGGATCACCCTGCGAACAAAAGACGAGGACTCCAGTTTCCAGTTCGTTGAGGCGAAGGTGGAGAAGCGCATCGTCGAGTTCGCGGGCGCAACGCAGGAACCACGACCCGGCACCTTGTTCGTGAAGTGCTTCGACCGACCCAGGCGCCTCTTCCTTTGGCCCGTTGATGGTTATCCTGGCGACGCGCTTGTCACGGTCGACGTCGACTTCAACGGTCGAGTAGGTGATGGAACCGTTATCGGCAAAACTGCGTTGCAGCGGCGTCAGTTCGACGCCCTTGGCATCTGACGGCCGGTCTGATTTCGCGGCAAACTCCCTTGCCCGCGCCTGGACGGTTTCTTCAAACTTCGAATTCTGGACAACTTCGTCGACAAGGCGCCAATCCTTGGCGCGTTTGCCGCGGACGCCTTCCTCCAGTGAGCAGAACACGTCAGCAAGATCCCGGCGGACCATGCGCTTGTCGGTGACCCGGGTCAGGCCGCCAGTGCCCGGCAATACTGCCAACAGCGGGACTTCGGGCAGGGCGACATTGGACGAGCCGTCATCGGTCAAAATGATGTGATCGCATGCAAGCGCCAATTCGTAACCGCCGCCCGCGCACGAGCCCCTGACGGCACAGATGTAATATTGCCCGGATTCGGCGCCGGCGGCCTCAAATGTGTTTCGGGTCTCGTTGGTGAACTTGCAGAAATTGACCTTGTGGGCGTGTTCGGCACCGCCCAGCATGCGGATATTTGCACCGGCGCAAAAAACCTTGTCCTTTCCCGACTGCATCACGACCGCCTTGACCTCGGGGTGCTCGAAGCGCATTCGCTGGACGAGGTCGGCAAGTTCTATGTCGACACCAAGATCGTAGGAATTGAGTTTGAGTTCGTAGCCCTCAAACAGCCCGCCCTGCTCGTCGACGTCCATGAACAAATTTGCGATCGGTCCATCATACTCGACGCGCCAATGCCGGTATTTTGACGGATCAGTCTGGAAGTCGATTACCTTTGCCATTTGAAGCACTCCAACAATCTTTGTGTAGGCAGAGATGGTGTGATATTTCACCACTTATCGCGATTTTGCGTATTTTATTGCATCTTTTTGCCTGTATTTCAAACATAAAGCAATAGGAATTTGTAATATAATTCAAATTCAGTATTATGCCTCGCAATTTCGACGCTGAAAGACGCGATTGTCGGCGGGCCGGGATCGCTTCGGGCGGGCATATGTTCATAATGAGTGTAAACTTGCGCGATTTCAAAGGATATCCGTGACAATGGCGCAAGAATTGAACGCAATGTGGCGATTGCGGAATTATTGTGCACTGCCGTGTGGAAAAGTTGGTCCGGACAAGCCGCTGCCATTCTTTTCAGGCCTCTCCGGTCTGTACCTGGCGGGGACTGTGCGCTGATAATGAACCAGTCTTGTAGGAGGAGCAAACATGACAAGCCAAAACGGCAATGCCGCCTGCGTCTTTGTTGATCGACATGCCGAAGGTCCGGTTGCAGACAAGGTTGCCTTCATAGAGGGCGACCGGCGGCTGACCTATCGCGAACTGGCGCATCAGTCCGGCAAGATGGCGCAACTCTACGAGAAACACGGTTTGCAGCGGGAAGACCGGGCGGTAATGATTGTCCTCGACACGATCGAGTTTCCCATAATCTTCTGGGGCAGCCTGAAATGCGGCGTGGTTGTCATTCCGGTCAACACGCTGCTTTCCACCGAACTTTATGACGCCATCCTGTCGGACTGCCGGGCAAAGGCGCTGTTTGTCTCCGTTGAACTTCTCGCGACAGCCGAACCGGCGATCAAGCGATCCGAAC
This sequence comes from Phyllobacteriaceae bacterium, assembly GCA_024645155.1. GTDB lineage: Bacteria > Pseudomonadota > Alphaproteobacteria > Rhizobiales > Rhizobiaceae > JAHEGF01. The sequence goes on from JAHEGF010000102.1 coordinate 10,529, forward strand.
ACCTGAAATCGGTTTTCGTCATTGGAGAAGGCGAACATGGCTATCATGATTTCGCCAGC
>JAHEGF010000342.1 GCA_024645155.1 Phyllobacteriaceae bacterium
AGCACCCCCTCTTCCAGGCTTTCGACCCGGCATATAAGTTGATTCTCCACACTGGTTTGAAAACCTTCCGCCAGGGAAAGGATCACTTCCGTTTCCTTGAAGAGCACCCCAATGGGCCCGCCTTCGGCCAAATAGGAAGCCGTCTGGGGCGTATCAATGACAATAGCCCGTAATTGGGAACCACTCCCGAGCGAAACGGTAACCAGTGAGAGGTGTCCGCTCACCTGAATATCCTCAATCTTCCCCTGGAACTTGTTCATCTATCGAATACCCGTATTTTACTAATGCCTCGGTTGCTTCGGCCGATGTAAGATACTCATAAAAGGCCAGCGCCGCGGCCTGCTTCCGGGGCGGCGCCTTAAGGAGCAGCACCCCCTGGGCAATTGGGGCATGCGAATTGGGATCCAAAGCCTTCCAATGCCCTTTCCCCAGCATCCCGGGCGAAAGCACCGTCGCCAGGGCCGTAATCCCCATCTCAGCAGCCCCTGAAAGGATAAACTGACTGGTTTGGGCAATACTCTCCCCATAGACCAGTTTCGGCTTAATGGCCTCGTAAAAGCCATAATACTCCAGGGCTTGTATGGCGGCCCTGCCGTAGGGCGCAATTTTGGGGTTTGCCACGGCTATGTGCCTCACTGCCTCCCCTTTGAGTGCTTCCATGCCGGGCTCCAGGGAATCGCTGAGGGTCCAGATAACCAGGCTTCCATAGGCGTATACCTCCGGTGGATTTTCAGCCAGCCCCTCGCTGAAAAGGGCTTCCGGGTATAACATGTCGGCCGACACGAAAAGGTCAAAGGGCGCTCCTTCCCGGATTTGTGCGGTTAGCTTTCCCGAGGAACCAACCGCAAGATTGCAGGCGATACCCGTTTTAGCGGTAAAGCCCTCTGTCAGTTCTTTCATGGTGAATTGCATGCTGGCAGCGGTAGCTATGGTGAGGGTGTTATCCCCGGCAGCCCGGCCGCAACCCGAGGAAACGCTGGCAAAAGCCAGGGTAAGGCCTACCAGCAGCCAGCTTACTAACTTGCTTCTTTTCATAGGCTCTATGTGCATTATAGGTGTACCCATTGATAAAAGTAGGGTTTTAGCGGAAGCAGCGCATGCGGTCAGCCAATAACAGCGGTATTCATCATTTGGATGTCACTGCCGGCACCTGCTGGCTCAGGCAGTGGAGGGTTCCGAAACCCCAGATCAGGTCGAGGGCGTGGATGCCGATCACTTCCCGGTCGGGGAAGCAAGCCGCCAACTGAGCCAGTGCCCTGGCATCATTCACATCGTTAAAGGTAGGCACCAGCACCCGTTGGTTGAGGATCAGGAAATTTGCATAACTGGCGGGCAGCCTTACCCCTTCGTAAATGATAGGTTGGGGCATCGGCAGGGTAATCAGGTTTGGCCTGGTGCCGTCTTGCAGGCGCGATTTGCGCAGCAGTTCCAGGTTTTCCCGGAGAATGGCGTAGTTCGCATCCTGCGGGTCTTCCTCCACCACGGTAACTATGGTATTCGCGTTAACAAACCGGCAAAGGTCGTCAATGTGGCCGTGCGTGTCGTCGCCCACGATGCCTTTGTTGACCCAGATCACATGGGAAATTCCTAGGAATTCCCGGAATACCGCTTCGTAATCTTCCCGGGTAAAGCCGGGGTTGCGCACCTGCACAGTGGGGTGTAACAGGCATTCTTCCGAGGTGATAAGGGTCCCCTTCCCATTGGTTTCAAGTGCCCCACCCTCCATGACCACTTCCTGGCCCTTGTAGGTGGTGGTAAGGGGCTGCTGCATGAAGTGGGAGGCAACCACCCGGGCCACGTGCTGGTCGAGGCGGTAATTGGTGTACTTGGCCCAGCCGGAAAAGGCAAATTTCAGGAAGGCGCGTTTGCCGTTTCGGTATATGCCGATGGGGCCTGAATCGCGCATCCAGCTCCGGTTGGTCTTGCAGATTATATACTGTATCCGTTCGGCACGGACATGGGCCCTTTCCAGCTTAACTTTCACAAGGTCGCGTAAAGTATGGTCTCGCACGACCAGGAATACCATTTCAACTTCGGCCACCTTCTTGATAAAGTCGACCAGGGCCCATTGGATTGCCCCATACTTTCCCGGCCAGTCATTCCCATTGTGAGGATAACAGAGCAATATCCCTTGTTGGGGTTCCCATTCTGCCGGATAACGGATTAGGTCTTTGGTTCCCATCTCAGCGCAAGGCCCTTTTGGTGAGTTCACCGTAGGCGTCAATTCTGCGGTCCCTGAAAAAGGGCCAGTTTTGCCTCACATTCTCGAGCAGGCCGAGGTCTACCTCGGCATAAAGTATTTCTTCGCGGTCGTGGCTGGCCTGTGCCAGCACTTCCCCCTGGGGCCCTACTATGAAAGAGGCTCCCCAGAATTCGATGCCATCTCCCTTAGGCAGGGGCTGCTCCAGGCCAATTCGGTTGGCAGCGGCCACAAAGACCCCATTGGCCACCGCATGCCCCTTCATCACATTCATCCAGGCATTGTATTGCTTTTCGCCGAATTCGGCCTTTTCAGAGGGGTGCCAGCCGATAGCAGTCGGATAAAAGAGGATTTCAGCCCCTTGCAGGGCGGTGAGCCGTGCCGCTTCGGGATACCATTGGTCCCAGCAGATCAAGATGCCTATCTGCCCCGCCTGTGTTTGAACGGTTTTAAAACCGAGGTCTCCCGGGGTGAAGTAGAATTTTTCATGGAACAGCGGGTCGTCGGGAATATGCATTTTCCGGTACAGGCCAGCTTCGCTTCCGTCGGCATCGAGAATATAGGCGCTGTTGTGGTAAATTCCGGCCATGCGTTTTTCAAAAAACGGTACAACAATCGCCACGCCAAGCTCTTTGGCCAGGGCGCTGAAGGTCTTGAACGAAACATCGTACAGGGGCTCGGCCAACTCAAAGTTGGCAACATCTTCACTCTGGCAGAAGTAATGGCTGGAATACAGTTCGGGCAAGCAGATGACACGGGCCCCTCCCGCCGCTGCCTTGCGGATCCATTCGGAGCATTTATTCCGGTTCTTCTCGGGGGTGTCGTTCAGGTTGAGTTGGACGACGGCGACGGTATAGGTTCGCATGGTTTTCAAAATTAAAGCCTGGGGACAAGTCCCGCGGAATTTCAAAAGTAAAAACATAAAACCAAACCCCGGCAGGGCAGGCCTCAAAATTAAAGGGCAGGGGCTTCAAAGAATATTCCTTACTTTGAGCGAAATCAATCTTTGAATACAT
>JAHEGF010000103.1:0-7582 GCA_024645155.1 Phyllobacteriaceae bacterium
CGATCCCGGCGATCCGAACGCATTGTTCCTTCTTGAAGGCATGATGGAAGTGATCGGCGACGACGTGAATTCCGGCAAGATCAAGATTGTCGGCGAAGCGTTCTCCGATGGCTGGAAGCCTGACAACGCCCAGAAAAACATGGAACAGATCCTGACCGCCAACAACAATAATGTTGATGCGGTGCTCGCCGAAAACGACGGCATGGCCGGCGGTGTCATTGCGGCCCTTACCGCCCAGGGACTGGCCGTACCGGTCGGTGGCCAGGACGGTGACCATGCCGCGCTCAATCGTGTTGCCCGCGGCACGCAGACCGTTTCGGTGTGGAAAGATGCACGCCAGCTCGGCAAGGCGGCAGGCGACATCGCAGCCATGCTTGCCGACGGCAAGATGATGGATGCAATCCCCAACGCGGTCAAATGGTCCGGCGGGGCAAAGGGCGTCGAAATGAACGCGATCTTCCTTGCTCCCACACCGATCACGAAAGACAACATCAACGTTGTCATCGAGGCCGGACACATCGCCAAGGACAAGGTCTGTGAAGGCGCGATGGCTGGAGTAAACGGCTGCTGAGCCAGCCTGGCCACCAGTAAAAAAATCCTGCGCCGGCCAAGTTCTTGCCGGCGCAGTCCTGCCAGAAGACTGTGCAGAACGTTTCCGGTATGCTTATTGCACCGGCTTTGCATATTTGGGGGAATCGGGTGTGACAATCATTCAGCAGGAAGTTGGTGCCGCCAAGGTCGAGAACGAAGGCACATTCACGAAATTTCTCAGGGCAACAGAAATCGATGTCCGCCTGCTCGGAATGATCGCGGCATTGCTTTTGATCTGGATCGGATTTCACCTCTACGGCCAGCTTGTCTACGGGTTCGGCGCGTTTCTGACGCCGAGAAACCTGTGGAACCTGTCCGTACAGACTGCCTCGATCGGTGTCATGGCAACGGGCATGGTCCTGGTTATCGTTACACGCCATATCGACCTGTCGGTTGGATCGATTCTCGGGTTCTGCGCCATGTCGATGGCCATCATCCAGGTCTGGATACTTCCCGAGTTCCTCGGACTGGGTCATCCGGCCATCTGGATCATCACCGTTTTGTGCGGACTGGTGATCGGTACGGTAATCGGCGGGTTCCACGGGTTCCTCGTTGCCTATCTCGGTATACCGGCATTTATTGTCACGCTCGGAGGTTTGCTGGTGTGGCGCGGCGCGGCGTTCATCCTGGCGCGTGGCGAAACCATCTCGCCGGTCGATGCTACATTCTCGCTTTTGGGCGGCGGCCCCTATGGCGCCATTGGTGCGTGGGGAAGCTGGCTGGTCGGCATCGTCGCCTGCGCCGGCATCATTGGAATGCTTTTCAGCGGGCGCAAACAGCGCAAGCGCTTCAAGTTCCCGTTGCGGCCGATGTGGGCGGAAGTATTTCTCGGCGCGGTCGGCTGCGGGCTTTCGCTGGGATTTGTGATGCTGGTCAATTCCTACCCCTGGCCGAAGGGCATCGTTCGCCAATATGTAAAAGCCAACAACATCGACACGCCGGTCAACGAACTTTTCATTTCACACGGATTTGCCATTCCGGTGCTGATCCTGATGGCGGTCGGGATCATCATGACCTTCCTGACACTGCGGACGCGATTTGGCCGCTATGTCTTTGCCATCGGCGGCAATCCCGAGGCGGCCGAACTTGCCGGCATCAACACCAAATGGGTAACCGTCAAGATATTCGCCCTGATGGGATTCCTTTGCAGTTTGTCGGCGGTTATCGCAAGCGCCCGGCTCAATTCCGCAACCAACAACCTGGGCACACTTGACGAATTGTATGTCATAGCCGCGGCAGTGATCGGCGGGACGTCATTTGCGGGCGGTATCGGCACGATTTACGGCGCCATACTCGGTGCGGTCGTCATGCAGTCCCTGCAAACCGGCATGGTTCTGATCGGATTTGACGCGGCCATCCAGCAGATGGTGGTGGGTTCGGTTCTCGTGACCGCAGTATGGGTCGACACAATCTATCGCCGCCGGGCGAAATAGGGAGAACTGGCATGCCGGAGAATGCGCGCAATACACCCCTGGTCGAGCTGCGGGACATTTCGATAGCGTTTGGCGGCATCAAGGCCGTGGATCATGCGTCGATCGATCTTTTTCCCGGGGAAGTGGTCGGATTGCTGGGCCACAACGGCGCCGGAAAATCGACACTAATCAAGATCCTGTCGGGCGCCTACAAACGCGATTCCGGGCAAATATTCATCAATGGCGAAGAAGCCCACATCGCCAATCCGCGCGACGCAAAAGCCTACGGGATAGAGACGATTTACCAGACACTTGCCCTGGCCGACAATGTAGATGCGGCGGCCAACCTTTACCTTGGCCGCGAATTGGGCACCGCTATCGGCACGCTCGACGACGTCGCCATGGAGGCTGCCGCCCGCGAGGTCATGGGCCGCCTCAATCCGAATTTCCAACGCTTCAAGGATCCGGTCAGCAAGCTTTCGGGCGGACAGCGGCAGTCGGTTGCGATCGCGCGTGCCATCCTGTTCAACGCCCGTATCCTGATCATGGACGAGCCGACAGCCGCACTCGGTCCCCAGGAGACAGAACAGGTCGGCGATCTGATCAAGCAGTTGAAGAAGGAGGGTATCGGCATTTTCCTGATCTCCCACGACATTCATGACGTATTCGACCTGGCGGACCGGGTGGCTGTCATGAAAAACGGCCAGATGGTCGGCCATGCCAATACCTCCGACGTGACCAAGGATGAGGTTTTAGGCATGATCATTCTCGGCAAATGCCCGGATGGCGCAATCAAGGGACCAGGCGCCATCGCCGCATGACTTATCTCGGCCTCGATCTGGGGACATCCGGCGTAAAAGCACTGTTGATGGACGCCGGTCAGGTGATCGTCGCGTCGGCCGCATCGCCCCTTGATGTCGCCCGTCCGCACGCGGGTTGGTCCGAGCAGGATCCGTCCAAATGGATATCAGCTGCCGAAGCGGCTGTCGGGCAATTGCGCGCCACGCATCAAAACGAACTTGCAGCGGTCAGGGGTATCGGCCTGTCCGGTCAGATGCACGGTGCGACCCTGCTCGACAAATCCGCCGCTGTTCTCAATCCGTGCATCTTGTGGAACGACACAAGGAGCCATGCCGAAGCGGCGGAACTCGACGCCGATCCGGTTTTCCGGAAAATTACCGGCAATATCGTTTTTCCCGGTTTTACAGCGCCAAAACTTGTCTGGATCAGGAACAACCGGCCGGATATTTTTTCACGGGTTGCCACGGTCCTTCTGCCCAAGGATTACCTCAGGCTTTGGCTGACCGGCGAGCGTGTCAGCGAAATGTCGGATGCGTCCGGCACCGCATGGCTTGACACCGGCAAGCGGCAATGGTCCGAAGATCTTCTTGCCGCAAGTGACATGCGGCCGGAACAGATGCCGTCGCTTGTCGAGGGCTCGCAGGCTTCCGGCCGGTTGCGCGCGGAACTTGCCGCGTCATGGGGGATGGATGGCGGTGTTGTGGTCGCCGGAGGTGCGGGCGACAATGCCGCCTCGGCAATCGGCATGGGAACGATCAAGGCCGGTTCGGCCTTCGTGTCGCTGGGCACGTCAGGTGTGCTGTTTGCGGCAAACGAGCGTTACCTGCCCAATCCCGAAAGCGCCGTTCATGCGTTTTGCCATGCGATTCCCGGCACCTGGCACCAGATGGGCGTGATCCTGTCGGCAACCGAGGCGCTGAACTGGTTTGCCGAAATTGCCGGCAAGGACAGCGCAGAACTGACCGCCGAACTGGGCTCCAGACTGCGGCCGCCATCGGACGTCGTGTTTCTGCCCTACCTTTCAGGCGAACGGACACCGCACAATGATGCGCGCATCCGCGGCATGTTTGCCGGGCTTGCAAGGACGGCATCGCGCGCCGACCTGACACAATCGGTACTCGAAGGCGTGGCATTTGCCATCCGCGACAGCCTTGAAGCGTTGCGAAGTGCCGGAACCGTGCTTGAGCGCGTGACCGCGGTGGGAGGCGGATCGCGTTCGCAATACTGGCTCCAGGTGCTTTCCTCGGTGCTGAACATGCCTGTCGATGTACCAGCCGACGGCGATTTCGGCGCCGCGTTCGGGGCCGCGAGATTGGGCCTGATCGCTACCGAAAACGCGGAGATCAACGAGGTCTGCAAACCGCCGCCGATAGCGCGCACCATCGCGCCCGATCCGGCGCTGACAGGTCAGTTCAACGATACCTACGCAAAGTACCGCGCCCTTTACCCGGCGCTCAAAACCGTTCGACTGTAAGGAGATATCCGATGCCTACCGGCTTTTTTGGCGACGTGCAGAAAATCCCGTTCGAAGGACGCGACAGCGACAACCCGCTGGCATTTCGCGACTATGATCCCGACGAGATGGTGCTTGGGAAACGCATGGAAGACCATCTGCGTTTTGCCGTTTGCTACTGGCACAATTTCTGCTGGCCGGGCAACGACCCGTTTGGCGGGCAGACATTTGAGCGGCCGTGGTTCAGCGACCGCATGGGCGACACGATGGAGGCGGCAAGGCTGAAAGCGGATGTGGCGTTTGAGATGTTTCAGGCGCTCGGCGTGCCCTATTATTGCTTCCATGATGCCGATGTCCGCCCCGAAGGCCGCGATTTCGCCGCGAACACCAGGAATCTCAACGAGATCGTCGACTATCTTGCCGAAAAGCAGGCACAAAGCGGCGTGAAGCTTCTTTGGGGCACGGCAAACCTTTTCTCGCACCGCAGATACATGGCCGGGGCGGCAACCAATCCCGATCCGCAAGTGTTTGCCTTTGCCGCGGCAACGGTAAAAACCTGCGTTGATGCCACGCAGCGCCTTGGCGGCGAGAATTATGTGCTTTGGGGCGGGCGCGAGGGCTACGAGACACTTTTGAACACCGACCCCGGACAGGAGGACAGGCAGCTTGGCCGCTTCCTCAACATGGTCGTGGAATATAAGCACAAGACAGGATTTGCCGGCACGATCCTGATCGAACCGAAGCCGCAGGAACCGACCAAGCACCAGTATGATTACGATGTCGCAAGCGTCTACGGTTTCCTGAAACGGCACGGCCTTGAAAACGAGGTCAAGGTCAACATCGAGCAGGGCCATGCGATCCTTGCCGGTCATTCCTTCGAGCACGAACTGGCATTGGCCAATGCGCTCGGCATTTTCGGGTCCATCGACATGAACCGCAACGACTATCAATCAGGATGGGACACCGACCAGTTTCCAAACAACGCGCCGGAAATGGCGCTCGCCTACTACCAGATCCTGCTCGGCGGCGGGTTTGACACCGGCGGCACGAATTTCGATGCGAAACTCAGGCGGCAATCGCTTGATCCCGAGGACCTTCTCATCGCCCATGTCGGCGGCATGGACATGTGCGCGCGCGGACTTCGTGCGGCTGCGAAAATGATCGAGGACGGGGTATTATCCAGCTTCGTTCGCGATCGCTACGCGGGATGGCAGGAAGACGTCCCGCAAAAATTGCTGTCCGGCGACTGGTCGCTCGACAAGGTCGCCGAGTGGGTCGAACAGTCCGGCATCAACCCGGCACCAAAGTCCGGCAAGCAGGAATATCTGGAGAATATCGTCAATCGCTACGTGTAAATCGGGCGGCGATTGTCACCGGGAACTGGCGGCACACACAGATCGCCGGGATCAACCCGGTGGCGTGCGCTTCCTGCGGCGGATGATTGAGATACCGGATGGTTCAAGCCTTCTATCGCCAAGCAGTAATTCGCAGCCGCCGCCATCCGCCTGTTTGGCAATTTCGCCGATGCCGGCGGTGACGTCACCGTAGTTGAAAAGAAACGTAAGGTCACCGCGTTCGCGCATTCGGACACCGCCGCTCATGGGGCAGATCTCAAGATCCAGTTCGCCAGCAAAAGAGCGAAGCATGGAATCAATCACCTGATCATCCGGCCAGCCGCACAGATAGACAAAATCTTTCTGCCGCACGATGGCCGGCATGCCGTTTTCACAAACCGCTGATGCCTTTGCCAACGCTCCGGTCACAGCATGTTCGAACCAGAATTTGAATGCGCCCTGCCCGGGCACTGCCACGGGACAACCGTCGCGCAGGCTTTCCACGCGCAGGACACGGAGATCGAGGATGTTGGTTGGCAATGACGGCGGAAGGGCATCGGGGATCCGGAAATCGAGTGTTTTTGATCCGCTTCGCGGACCGGTAACAACAATTCCGGCGTGACTTTCAAGAGCGGCGAGGAGTTCATCATTCCATGCAAACAGGCCCGGCACCAGTACAAGCCGATAGCCGCCGATATCGGGTTTTTCAGCGGACACGAAATCCACTGACAAGCCGAGCTTGCGCAGGCCACGGTAAAAATCGAACACCAGTCTGAAGTAGTCGAATTCACGGCCGTGCGGCTGTATCTCCCAGGCCCATGCGGACGGATAGTCGAAAACGATCGCCACATCTGCGGTTCCGGTTTGCGGCAGTTCGCCCAAAGCCGCAATTTCGCCGGCGACCCGGTCCGCCTCGGCAAATCCCGGCGCCTTGCCGCCATCGGGCATCAACAACCCGGAATGCATCTGTTCCTGGGCAAATGGCGCCTGGCGCCAGCGGAAGTAGCTGACGGCTTCCGCGCCATGAGCAATCGCCTCCCAGGTCCACAGCCGGATCATGCCGTCGCGCGGCGCGGGATTGTGCTGCGCCCAGTTTACCGGTCCCGGCTGCTGTTCCATCACCCACCAGCGCCCGTTGCCAACGGCGCGATAAAGATCATGGTGGAAAGCCTGGAAATCCGGATCACCGGCGCGCAGGTACTTTTTCCTTCTCTCGTCGCTGGCATCGCTGCGGTCTTCGAGAAAACCGAGCGGATAGGAATCCCAGCTTGCCACATCGATATCGCGCCCGAGCGCGAAATGATCGAACGACAGTGTGCGGCCCATGAAATTGTGGATGATGTCACGACCGGGCGAATGGCTACGAAGTATGTCGGCCTGTAGCCGGTTGAAATCGGCGACCTGGCGGGCCGAATAGCGGCGAAAGTCCATCATGTGCGCCGGATTGACTTCGGTCACTGCCGACGCCGGCAATTCGATCTCGTCAAAGCTCCGGTACTCCATGGACCAGAAGACATTGCCCCATGCCCGGTTGAGCGCCTCCGTCGACTGGTATTTCTGCGCCAGCCAATCGCGGAAACCGTCCCTTGCCGCGTTTGACCAGGACAGCGCGGTGTCGTGGCAGCCATATTCATTGTCGATCTGCCAGGCGGTGACCGCGGGATGCTCACCGAAACGCCGGGCCAGTTGGGTGACAATCCGTTCGCATTCTGCACGGTAACCCAGGTGTGAAAAGCAATAGTGCCGGCGCGAACCGAACCCGCGAACCTGGCCGTTGCTGCCGACGGGCAGCATGCCGGGCATTTCGTCGACGAGCCATTTTGGCGGCGTGGCTGTCGGTGTGCCGAGAACCACCTTGAGGCCGTTTTCAGCAAGCGTGTCCACCGCACGGGCGAGCCAGTCAAGCTGATAGCCGCCGCGGGCAGGCTCCAGTCTCGACCAGGCGAATTCGCCGATCCTTACGACCGACAAACCAAGGGAGGCCATCCGCG
>JAHEGF010000103.1:7592-10480 GCA_024645155.1 Phyllobacteriaceae bacterium
CCTCTGGCCAGTGTTCCGGATAGTAGCAAACACCCAGTAACGGTTTCATGCCTGGTGCCCCGCGCGTTCAGTCCGCAATCCGGAAAACAGGATCAAACATGCCGTGAAACCCGCCGGATACCAGAAACGTGTTGCCTGCCTGCGTGTCTGTCCGGCGCTGATCGGCGGTTTGCCCCTGCCACGCCGATGTAACGATCATGTTCTCGCCGTTGTTTCCGCAAAAGGCCGGACAGCTGGTCTGCGTGGCAGGAAATGCAATGGTTTCGATGCGCTGGCCGTCTGGCGCGTAGGCATCAACGGACCCGGCGCCCCACCTCGCGTTCCACAAGATACCGTTGCGGTCGACAACAGCACCGTCAAGACCGCCGTTGCCGCCGCGATTGTCAAAAAACACCGCCGGCTCGCCAGTCGGCAGGCCCGTTAACGGGTCAAGATCAACGCGCATCAACAGCCCCTTTGCCGAGTCGGCAAAGTAACCGGTCGTGCCATCGGGCGAAAAACAGATCGCGTTGGGAATCGTAACCTGTTTGAAAAGCGTGCGCGTTTCACGTCCATTGTGCCAGTAGATCGCGCCTGCATGTTTCTCGGCATTGCGACCCATCGTGCCGATCCACAATGCACCGCTGGGGTGGGTGCGTCCGTCATTGGAACGGGTCGCCGGATTTCCGGCTTCAAGCGGCGCATGCAAGGTCAGGCGACCTGTGGTTATGTCGCGAATGTAAAGCCCGTCTTCCATTGCCAGAAGCTGGCGCCCGCCATCTATCCTGGCCATTACCGAAGCCATGCGCGGCAGGTCGTGTGCCATCGTCTCGCCGTTGGAAAAACGGTGTTCGAAAAGTTTTTTCCCGACAACGTCGAACCACCAGGCGATATCGGCTGCCGGGTCATATGCCGGGCCTTCGCCCAACTCGAGATCGGCGCCATGAAGTGTCGAAACAACGCGGTCGGTCATGTCGGCTCAATTACCACGGTCTTTTGCCTGTGATACAGCAGCGTCATAGGCGGCAATGTTTTTGGCGGCAAGTCCGGCAATGTCCGCTGCTGACATGCCCGGCCTGTAAAGTGACGAACCCAATCCGAAAATGGTGATGCCGGCATTCATCCAGGCCGCAAAATCGCCGGGCCCGATCCCGCCTACCGCACCGATGACAATGTCCTCGGGAAGCACTGCACGGATGGCATTGATTCCGGTAAAACCAAGGATGCTTGCGGGAAAGAATTTCAGCGCGCGGGCGCCGGCCTTTACCGATCGCAGCGCCTCGGTTGCCGTGAATACACCGGGCATCGGAACCATGCCCAGTTCGATGGCCATTCCGATCACTTCCGGGTCGGTATTCGGCGTTACCACCAGTTTCCCGCCTGCTGCGTGAAGCTGTTTTACCTGACCGGATTCGAGAACCGTTCCGGCTCCGATCAGCACATTCGGCGGTGCGATCCGGGATGCAATTTCAATCGACCGGAAAGGATCAGGAGAATTCAGCGGTATCTCGATCGCCTCAAACCCGCAATCGACAAGGACCGTGATGATATCGGCCGTCTCTTCGGGGCGGATGCCGCGCAATATCGCTATGAGGCCGCGGCGCAGCGGGGGCAAGGCAGAGCCTGCATGTTTGCCCATCACGAAATCCGGGCCGGCTGGCGGGCACCCAGCAACTGTGTTGCGGCTTGCCACAGGCCGCGTCGCGTCACCTCCCCGGCGTCGATTTTCACGACATCACAGCCAGCCTTTACTAGAGCAATATCGTACAATGTGGCCATCCTGCCCGATGCGACGAGATGAACCTGCGCTGCGCCACCATATGCGGATCTTGCTGTTGCGATCTCGGTTCCGATCAGGAGGCCGGAAAGTTCGGCACGTCCCGCGGACTGGTCCCGGTAGCCCAGCAGCTGGCCGGCACGGATTGAAAAAAGCGCGGCCGTCAGACCTCCCGGATCTTCCAGGGCACGAGCGGCAGCCTGTGCAAAGGCGGTTTCGTCAAATGTGCTGCCGGCCACTGCATGCGACAGGATCGTGTCGCGGCTAATTACCGAGAACAGCTCCCCGGTCAGATGGGTGGTGAAGCCGGTGACTTTGCCGGCACTCATCTCGACCCACTTGCTGTGCGTGCCGGGCATGCAAACGAGTACATCGCCGGTTTTGCCATCGAATGCGCCAAGGAGCTGGGTTTCCTCGCCGCGCATGACATCCGGGGCAGACGGCTGGCGCTGGGCTATTCCCGGCAGGATAAATACCTGCCTGCCCGATCCGGGAACCGATGCGGCCTTGCGGACAACGTCATCAAGGGCCGCCGGCGTGTCCACGTACCCTGCTTCGACCCAGCCCTGGCGTGATCCCGCCATGCCGCAGATAACGACCGGCAGGTCTGCGGGTGCAAAAAGGGCATCAAGATGACTTTCGAGTACATCGCGAAAGCCTGCCGGCTGGCAATGCATGATGCCCTGTTCACTGGAGCGTGTGCCGGCAACCTTGCCATCGGTATCCAGCAGCCAGAGCCGGAAGTGCGTCGTTCCCCAGTCGGCTGCTGCGCAAAATAGCTTCATCACGTTACCCGGTCACGACTACGCCGGCATCGACGACCAGGGCCTGGCCGGTCATCATCCGCGAGGCGTTCGATGCCAGAAACAGTGTTGGCTCAACCATGTCGACGGGCGCGATGGTCTCCTTGAGACACTGTTTGCCGATATGTGCAGACAGTGCCTCGTCGGTCACCCACAGCTCGTTTTGCCGTTCTGTTATCACCCAGCCCGGCATCAGGGCATTGACCCGGATTCCATCGGGGCCAAGTTCGCGTGCCAGGGCACGGGTCAGGCCGTTGATCCCCGATTTCGCAGCGACATAGGCCGGAAATCCCGCACTGCCCATCATGTAGGAGATCGACGAATAGTTT
>JAHEGF010000104.1 GCA_024645155.1 Phyllobacteriaceae bacterium
CTACACCAGGGCCGACCCCGCCTACTCAGGACGGGTGACCGTACCCATCTTGTGGGACAAGCAGCAGAATACGATCGTCTCAAACGAGTCGTCGGAGATCATCCGGATGTTCAATTCCGCCTTTGACGAATTGACCGGATCTAACAGTGACTACTATCCACCGGAATTGCGTGCCGAAATCGATGCGATCAACAAGCGTGTCTATGATACCGTCAACAATGGCGTGTACAGGTGCGGTTTCGCGACTACGCAGGATGCCTACGAGGAAGCCTTCGACGAATTGTTTCAGACGCTGGACCTGCTTGACAAAAAACTTTCGCACAACCGTTACCTGACCGGGGACCGGATTACCGAGGCCGACTGGCGCCTGTTCACGACGCTAGTCCGCTTCGATCATGTCTATTACAGCCATTTCAAGTGCAATCTGCGCCGGATTTCGGACTATACGAACCTGAGTGGTTTTACCCGCGAACTTTACCAAATTCCCGGTGTCGCCGGCACGGTCCATCTCGATCACATCAAAAAGCATTATTTCGGCAGCCACGACACTATCAATCCGACGCGGATCGTACCCAAAGGCCCTGATATCCGGTTTGATCGCCCCCACGGGCGCGGATAACTGCACACCGTACGCAAGGCCTCACCAGTGACCGTTTGCGGGTAGTTGGCTGAAAACCTCATCCATCCGCCGTGCCGTGCCCGCCGACAACCCGGCAGGTAGCGCATCGAGTGCAAAGAACCGTGCTTCGGCAATTTCCATGTCCGGCTTCTTGATAGCGCTCTGGCGAAAAGCGCGCACCTGGAAAAGCGCGATGTGATCACGGCGGCTCATGGCGCTGTTCCAGTGCAGAGACACCAATTGCGCCGGTTCAAGCAGTTCGATGTTGGCCTCTTCGGCCAATTCGCGGATAAGCGCCGCTTCCATCGTTTCGCCAGGCTCGACGCCGCCGCCCGGCAGATGCCAGCCAGGCACATAGGTTTGGCGCACCAGCAGGACGGTTCCGGTTTCCTCGTCACAAACAACGGCCCTGACACCGAGCGTCATCGGCCTGCGCAACACAAACCACAAGTGAAACAGACGGTTGCGCAGTCTGGAAAAACCGCTTGCCGGCAGCGATTTCGGTGGAACCTTGCCGGTCATTGCATTACATCCACGCCATGTTCCGGCTTGCCCATATTTCCGATGTCCATCTCGGCCCCCTGCCGCAGGTAACATACCGCGAACTCGCCTCAAAGAGGGTCACCGGTTACATCAACTGGCACCGGAACCGCCAGCGCCATATGCATGACGGTATTCTGGAAACGCTCATTGCCGATCTGGAGTTGCAAAAAGCGGATCACTGGGCCATTACCGGCGACCTGGTCAACCTCTCGCTTGCCGTTGAAATTGAAAACGCCACCCGATGGCTGGAGAGCCTGGGCGATCCCGCCTCGATTTCAGTTATCCCCGGTAATCACGATGCCTATGTACCGGGCGCACTTAAATGGGCCTGTTTGGCCTGGGCGCCGTGGATGACCGGCGACGACGGGGAAAGCCCGGCGGATAATCATGAATTCCCCTATCTGAGGATACGCGGCAATGTCGCGTTGATCGGAGCATCCTCGGCAGTATCGACTGCGCCATTCCGGGCGACCGGGTGGTTTGGTCCCGATCAGGCCGCAAGGCTTGCGTCCATGCTCAATGGGCTACGCCAAAGAAACCTGTTCCGCGTTGTCATGATCCACCATCCCCCGGTGACAGGTGCCGCAGCAAGAAACAAGCGTCTTTACGGCATCGGCCATTTCCAGAAAGTGGCGCGCGACCATGGCTGCGAACTCGTCTTGCACGGGCATACGCATCTCGCTACGGTCAACCATATTGACGGCCCGGACGGCCGCATTCCGGTCGTCGGTGTACCGTCTGCAAGCCAGGGACCGGGTGCCCACAGACCGGCTGCGCGTTACAACCTGTTCGAATTGGATACGGACGGAAAATCGCCCACCGTGCGAATGATCGAGCGCGGCATCACCACCGCGCATGACCGGGTTTTGACGATATCCGAGCAGATACTTTCCGGCTGAACCGCCATCTTTGCGGTCAATCGGTAAAACTTCTAGAAATTGATTCCAAGCGCCGGCAGACGATCGCGATATACGACCGCAAGGATTGCAGCGGCGATCAGCATGCCGAGCAGAACGAGAAGAATTCCGGAGACAAACTCGCGGACCGGGTTGGTTTTTTGTTCTTCCCCGGTGGTTTCGGACCCTTCGGTCTTGCCTGTGTCCGGAGTTGTTCTTTCAGACATCGGGACTGCAACGGTTTCAACTGAACCCTCGATCAGGCTCTGCCGTTCGACCATGCGTTCCGCGATGTATTTGGTCACCTGGTCGGCGACCGGCTTGATGTCGTGCGATTCCGCAAGCACGACTGTTCCAAGCCGTGTTTCGCGGACAAACCGGTAGGTGCGCCGGTCACGTCCCATCGACACATGCGCAACTGCATCGATCCACAGCCGCGGCTGTAGGCCGGACGAGATGGCGAAATCGAAATAGGGCTCATCGGCGGGCACATCTTCGAATACCGGAGCAAGGTCCGTTGCCAGAAGTTCCAGCCGCTGGCGTGCCGCTTCACGCAATTCGATGACCACGTCATTGCGGTCGGCGGAAGCGTTCTTGGCCTCGCGAATGGCATCGCCAAGCTTCCGCCCCGATCCGATCGGCGTGATATTTTCTCCAGCATCGCTCATGGACAGTGCCTCGCGCCAGGAACATGGTTAGCAAAGGGTTAATATAGGGCCTGTAGGCCGGAGCGGCAAATGCCAAATTTTACCGTGTTCTTCGCACCGGATTGGAATACCGGTTGCAGTCCGGCTTTCAGAACTTGCGGATGTTTTCGCGAACCAGCTGGCACACCGCATCGGGGATCTCGTCGGGCAGCATGTGCCCGGTGTCTTCGAAGATGTGAGCGGCAAAGCAGCCCGGCAGGCGATGCGCCTGCCTTGTAGGCAACACCCGGTCCTGTGTCCCCCAGATCACTTTCACCGGCATATCAAGCGTGGCAAGCTGCGCACGCGGAATAACACCCTGCTTGCCGTCACGCGCCAGATAAGACCCGATCTTGACAAGCATATCGGTCTGGCCGGAGCGCTCGCGCATTGCCACAAGGTCATCCACGGTCGCCTGCGCGACGGGATTATTCCAGCCATACATGTTCTCCAGGATCAGGCGCATGGCATCTGGTTCGGTCGTTGCGGCAAAGTGCTGCAGTAGCCGGTAGTTGATTTCCGTTCCAAATCCGCCGGGCGCCAGCAATGTCAACGACGCGATATCTGTTGGTGCGGCAAGCGCTGCGAGCGCTGCAACAGCACCACCCATCGAATGCCCGACAAGATGCACGCCACTCGTTTTCCGCTTGTTCAGTTCCCCGAGCACGGCTTTGGCCGCAACCTTTGCCGGGCCTGCGTTCTCATAGCCAAGGGATTCACCAAAACCGGGCAGGTCAAATGCGATCGTGCGTGCTCCATTTGCCAACTCGCCCTGGATTTTCGCCCAACTGGCATGCGAACCGACAAAACCGTGCAGCAGGACAATGACCGCGTCGCCATCGCCCTGCTCATGCGCATACAAGGTTTCACTCATGATGCAGGAATTTCCGTTGCCAGCACGCGGTTTGCCGCCGAGACCACGGCTTCAAGCGATGCTGCGACAATATTGGTGTTGATGCCGGCACCAAACAGCCGCCCACCGGGGTATTCGACATCCATGTAGCACACGGCCGCGGCATTGGACCCGCGCTGGAGCGAGTGCTCGGAATAGTCGAGGACCGTCAGCTCGGTTCCGGAGTAGTTGGCCAGCGCGTTGATGAAGCCGTCGACCGGGCCGGTACCCTTGCCGGTGATTTGCACTTCCTTGCCATTGTCGGCAATCGTTGCCTCGACCACGCGCAGATTGCGGTTTTCCGGATCAGTATGGGTTTCATGATCGATATACTTGAAACGCCCGCCGGGCTGGTCGACATAGACCTCGACGAAACGGTCATAGATCCGCTTTGCCGATAATTCGCGGCCCTCGCTGTCGGTGATTTTCTGAACATCCTGGCTGAACTCGACCTGCAGGTCGCGCGGCAGGTTGAGCCCGTAGTCGGCCTTCAGCACATAGGCGATGCCACCCTTGCCCGATTGTGAGTTTATACGGATGATGGCTTCGTAGGTACGGCCGACATCTTTCGGATCGATCGGCAGGTAGGGCACTTCCCACTGCGGTTTGTTGGTTATCTTGATCGCATCCATCCCCTTGTTGATGGCGTCCTGGTGCGACCCTGAAAATGCGGTATAGACCAGTTCGCCGACATAGGGATGGCGTTCAGGAATACGCAATTGGTTTGCATATTCGTAAACGTCCTTGATGCGGTTGATGTCTGAACAGTCGAGTTTCGGGTCAACACCTTGCGTGTACATGTTGAGCGCCAGGGTGACGATATCGACATTGCCGGTGCGTTCGCCATTGCCAAACAGCGTTCCCTCGACCCGGTCTGCACCGGCCATCAGCCCGAGCTCTGTCGCGGCGATGCCGGTTCCCCGGTCATTGTGCGGATGCAGGGAAACGATCAGGTTTTCGCGGTTGTCCAGATTGCGGCACATCCATTCGATCTGGTCGGCATAGATGTTCGGAGTCGACATTTCGACCGTTGCCGGCAGGTTGACGATCAGCTTGTTGTCGGCGGTCGGCTGCATGATCTCCGTCACCGCATTGCAGATTTCCAGCGCAACTTCGGCTTCCGTCCCGGTAAAGCTCTCCGGCGAATACTCGAAGCGGTAACCGCCACCGGCCTTGGCGGCCATGTCGCTGATCATCTTCGCCGCATCGGTGGCAATCTGCTTGATGCCGGCGACATCCTTTGCAAAAACGACACGGCGCTGCAGTTCGCTGGTCGAATTGTAGAAATGGACGATCGGCCGGTTGGCTCCCTGAAGCGCTTCGAATGTCCGCGTGATCAGTTCCGGACGGCACTGGACCAGCACTTGCAGCGATACGTCGCTTGCCACATTGCCATCCTCGATGCACCAGCGGGCAAAATCGAAATCCGTTTGCGAGGCGGACGGAAACCCGATTTCGATTTCCTTGAATCCCATGTCGAGCAGCAACGCAAACATCCGCGCCTTGCGTTCGTGACCCATCGGATCGATCAGTGCCTGGTTGCCGTCGCGCAGATCCACCGAACACCATATCGGTGCCTCATCTATTTGCCTCGAAGGCCACGTCCGGTCGGTCAGGCCGGTTTGCGGGTAATGCTGGTATTTCACGGGAGCGTCCGGCATTCCCGATCGCCGGTTGTGTACAATCTCGTTCATTGTCTTGTCTCCGCCGCACGGCAACCACAAGGGCATACCGGCGTCTTTTAGCTTATTCGATTCAGTTGTAAACGGGAGGAGCGTCGGCCGCATTGGCTGATCGACCGTCGGGCGCTCCTTTAAAGGACCCGGCGGCCGCAGCTAAGAGCGAGAAGGAGACCTGAAGATGCAATGCATGCGCTGGCGGCGCCCGCTTGGCGCAGCTGCGAAAATCCGTTCGACCGGTGATGTGCAAAGGTCATCATGGGTCCCTTATAGGGTGGCGCATCGCCAATGGCAAGAATGTGCAACGGGTTAGATGATCCGGTTCGCCGGCGCTGATGTCAGTTCCGCTGGATGGAGGCGAGATAGGCAATGATGTCCTCGATCTGCTGCGGTGTTGCCTCGAATTCGGGCATGTCGGGATGTCCTGTAACAATACCCTCGGCAAATGCTTCTTCCAGCGCATCGACCGGATAACGTTCTGCCAGGGTACGAAATTCCGGTGCCTCTGGATGCGCGCTTTCATCGCTCTCGCCGACGCCGTGGCATCGGCTGCAATTCAGTTCCACCAATGCCTTGCCATGGGCAAGGCGTTCGCTATCGGAACCGGCCGCCTGTGCATGTGATGCCGCAAGCAGGGCGCCAACAGTCGAGATCGCCGCCATCGTCCAAAAACCTCGTGTCACACCGCACCCCCTATTATCGGATCATCATCGTACTATAGCACCGAACCATGCGGCATAAATGCGGCAGACTGTCCTTTCCGGCCTGCCGCCGGCTCGCAACTGCAGTGTCAGGCGGCCATCATTGTCGGCGCGCAAGATGGGCGACCGCATTTTCGATAATGCGCATGCCGGCATCCCCGCCAAGCGTCATGATTGATTCGGGATGGAATTGCACCGCTGCAACCGGCTCGCTCTTGTGCTCTATCGCCATGACCACCCCGTCATCGGTTTCCGCGGTGATTTCGAAGCATTGCGGAAGTTGCACGGCGTCGGCAAAAATCGAATGGTAGCGGCCAACCGTCACCTCATTGTGCAGTCCTGAGAAAATTTTTCCCTTCGGATTGGCGCGAATGCGCGACGGCTTGCCGTGCATCGGTTCTCGCAGGTTTCGCAACTCGCCGCCATAAAATTCCGTTAGCGCCTGCAATCCGAGGCAGACACCGAACACCGGCAACTCCCGTTTCCGCACGGCGGCAATCGTTGCCGAACACTTGAAATCCGAGGGCATGCCGGGGCCGGGAGAGAGCACGACCAGATCCGGATCAACCTCGTCGAGTACCGCATCTGCAATCGGCGTGCGAATGGTGGTCACATTGGCTCCCGTCTGGCGGAAATAGTTCGCCAGCGTATGGACGAACGAATCCTCGTGATCCACCAGCAAGATGGAAACACCCTCGCCCACGCGCGCCGCATCCCGCGCCAGAGCCGCGGTGTTTGGAACATGGGCTTCCCTGATGGCTGAAAGCATCGCCGACGCTTTCAGTTCGGTTTCCGCCTCTTCCTCTTCGGGTACGGAATCATAGAGCAGTGTCGCGCCCGCACGCACCTGTGCAATCCCGTCCTTGATACGGATCGTCCTGAGCGTGAGACCGGTGTTCATGTTGCCGTTGAAATTCACCATGCCAACGGCACCGCCGTACCAGGCACGTGAACTTCTTTCATGGTTTTCGATAAATCGCATGGCCCACAATTTTGGCGCACCGGTGACAGTAACCGCCCAGGCGTGGCTGAGAAACGCGTCCAGCGCGTCCATTTCGGGCCGCAGCCGTCCCTCGATATGGTCAACGGTGTGGATCAGCCGTGAATACATCTCGATTTGCCTCCGCCCGATGACCCGGACCGAACCGGGCTCGCAAACCCGGCTCTTGTCGTTGCGGTCAACATCCGAACACATGGTCAGCTCGGATTCGTCCTTTTTCGAATTGAGCAGTTTCAGTATTTGTTCGGAATCTTCGATTGCGTCGGCACCGCGCCTGATCGTGCCGGATATTGGGCACGTCTCGATACGCCTGCCCTCGACACGAACGAACATTTCCGGAGACGCACCGACAAGGTATTCGCCCTCACCCAGATTGATAAAGAACGAGTAAGGCGATGGATTGATCGCTTTTAGCTTGTTGGCGATTGCAGACGGCTGGCTGGTGCAGCGTTCATAAAACATCTGGCCGGGAACGACCTCGAACAGGTCGCCGCGAAGGAACTTCTCCTTGGCCTTGTCGACCAGTGCGGCGTATTCGCCCGGATTGTGATCGGCGCGCGGGGGATCGGCCTTGGCAAACGAAAACGCCTGCCGCAGCGTTTCACGCGGCAGCCCCGCGGTTGATTTTCCATCAACGGCAAACTCGTAGCGGTCGAGCCAGGCACGCGCCGAGTAGTGATCGACAACCAGGATTTCGTCGGGCAGAAACAGCACCAGGTCACGCTGGTCTTCGGGACGTTCAAGTTGGAAGTCGACCGGCTCGAACTGGAACGCCAGATCGTAGCCAAATGCGCCGTAAAACCCGAGATTTGGATCGTCATCGCAGCGAAATAGAGCAAGCAACGCCCTGAGCGCCGTAAACACCGATGGCATCCGGGAGCGTTCTTCCTCACGGTAGACACGGCCAGGCTTGTCGATCTCGACATCGATGCGCCGCGTGTCCGCATGTCTGACGGTCAATCCGTCCTGGCCGGCAAGCGCATCGCCGATCCGGCCCATCAGGATGCTGCCGCGCCCATTGAGCGCCTCGATCCACAACGAACGCCCGCGTGCGGAAACGGCCAGTGGCGGATCGATCATCGCGGTGTCCCAGCGCGTATAACGGCCGGGATATTCGTAATTCGACGAAAACACCGCGCCGCGGCGTTCATCAAGCCCTTCGAAATAGGTCCCGATGGCATCCTCGTAGGCCGCCGGCCGGCGATCACGGCGGATTGCGATGCCACCGGCAGTCTCAAACTGCTCCGGCTCACCGGCTGTATTGATATTCATGATCCTTGTCTCCACCTGTTCGCCTAGACGATACCGGACAGGCAAAAAAACAGGCCGCCCGGAAATCCGCTGCGGCCTTTTGAAATCTTGCACGTCGAGCGTGAAGGGCCGCTAGATGCAGCGCCACCACCAGTTCTTCGTGTTTGCAAGATGTGTCATGGCCGCCTTGATAGCCAGCCCGGCGTCCGGTTGCAAGCGGGATTTGGTTGCCGGCAGGATTCAAAGGGAGTCCGGGTCGGGCGGATTGACCCGGACTCCAGTTCCGCTTGCGCGGGAGTACAGTCGGCCGGGAAAAAGCAGGGAACCCGGCATCCTGTGCGATTGGGAGCGAATCGATTGCGTCCCGGTACCTTATTAAACCAAAAAGTGTGTAAGTAAAGTAAATACAACCTAAGATTTAATCATGCTCCGCATTATTTTTCGCGCCCCCGGATGCCGGGGACCGTCACCAGTCTTGAAAAGACATCAGATGCAATGTATGATTGCATCAATTCTTGAAAAGCTGGATTCCGGCGACGGGGCACCAACGGAGTGATTTACCGCCATGCGGTGGAATCTTGGGTGCTTGAACGTTGTATTTGCTGCTGCCATGTCCATTGTCATGGGCGCGGCTCCAGCTTTTGCCGACAACCACTACCTGACGCCGGTTGCGCCAGGCAAGGTAGCGCTGGTCATCGGCAACAGCGACTACGCCAACCTCCCCGATATCCCCAGTTCCAGGGAAGATGCGATAGCCGTCGCCGACACACTCAGATCGCTGGGTTTTGAAGTTCACCAGCATTTGAACGTCAAGGACTTCCGTGAGTTCGAGGATGTCATCCTTCCCGCGTTTCGCAGCAGCATCAACAGTGGTGATTTCGTTGTTTTCTATTTTTCCGGGCACGGTTTTACCCATGGCCCGCACAACATGCTGGCCTATACCGACCAGCCGCTGACGGTTAAGTCGGCGCGTTTGGCCATTGACGCCCTTTCAGTCGAAGCGATCGAGGATCTGCTGGTCAAGCGCGAACCGGGCCTGCTGCTGTTCATCCTCGACGCATGCCGCTCGATTGCCGGATTTGTCGTCGAGGAACGGGATGGCAGCCGTGCCATAGCGAAAGGCCTGAACGCGCCATCCGGTTACCATGCAAACGCCATCAACATCATGACAGCATTCGCCACCCGCCCCGGAGCCGTTGCCGGTGGCACCGCAACTGCCGGGCAGATGTCGGTCTTTACCGATGCACTGGTCAAGAACGTCACCAATCGGGAAGCCGATTTCAACCGGTTGTTCAACCGCATATCGACGGAAGTGATCATCGAGACAAACGAGGAGCAGCAGCCCGGCCTGCATGATTATTCCCGCACCGACCCGTGGCTTGATCCGCCTACACAGATCGTCGATCAGGAAAAGGAGGCGTGGCAGTCGGCACTTTCATCGGGTGAGCACAAAAGCGTAAGGGCATTTCTTTCCCTGAACTCGGTCAGCCATTATGCCCACGCCGCACGCACCTGGCTGCAAAACAACGCCAATGAAAACCATGCCGCGCGTTTCACACGCGTTTCCCCGGCTGTCGTCGAAAGAGCATGGATGCCCAGTATTGCTGGCGACACCGTATCGGTCACCCGGCTTGAGGCGCCCGTCGCATTCGAGCGCACCCTTTCAGCCGAGGCATCGGATGAGTTGAGATCGGTGAGCCGAAGCGATCTGGGTGTGATCGAAACAGCCGCCGACACCGACTCATCGGCCCCCGACATAGCGACCTCACTGGATACATTGGCGCGCTACGATGTCCTCGTCGCGGCAAGCAATCTGGTCGCGCGCGAGGCACCATCCTTCGACGCCGAGCCTGTCAGGATCAAGCGGCAGACCAGGTTGAATTTTGACCGTGCCGTCCAGTCGTTGCAATTGGCGGTCAATCCGGACCCTGTACCGGGTCCCGATACGCGGCAGACCGTGTGGCTGAAGGCGCAGGTCGCCTCGCAGAACGCGGTGTATGTACCGGTGGAAGCAAAGCAATTGCGGCCGATACGCCTTGGCCGGGCATTGCGCGAATTCACTATTCCAAGACGCAAGAACGCGCCGGCCGGACTGGTTGACAAGGAAGCCGTGGCCGCCGTCGTTGCGGAGACAAAGCGCAAATACCGGTCCATCACCTGGGT
>JAHEGF010000105.1 GCA_024645155.1 Phyllobacteriaceae bacterium
GATCGGCGCCCTGGAAGGAATAGATGGACTGTTTCTCGTCGCCAACCGCAAAGATCGTGCGCTGTTCGTCGCTGCGAGCGCTGCCTCCGGTGAAAAATTCGCGCGCCAGGCGGCTGATGACAGCCCATTGTTTCGGACTGGTATCCTGCGCCTCGTCGACGAGAATGTGATCGATGCCCTGGTCGAGCTTGAACTGGATCCAGGGTCCGGCATCGGCCCGGTCAAACAGATTTGCGGTGCGGGTGATAAGATCGTTGAAATCGAGCAATCCGCGCGCGGTCTTCAGCCGTTCATAGCGCGATATCAGTGCGCCGGCCAATGTCAGTGCCGCATCTGTTACGGTTATCATCTGTAGCTGGGCGATGCGGTCGAGCGCCTGCCTTATCGTATCAGCGGCGGCTTCGAAACGTTCCTGCAGATCGGGAAACCGGACTATGACCTTTGCGGCACAAAGGTTTCTGGTGCTGCGTATTTCGCCTGCAGCGGTCAGGAACAGAGCAGTCAGCCCGCTGAACCGTTCGCCTGCATCGCCGTTGTCGCCCAGCGCCAGGATTTTTTCGGCAAAATCGGCAGCGGTCCTCGTTTTTTCCGCCCGGGCATGATCCAGCAGTTCCTTTACGTATTCCCGGTCGAGGCTGGCAAGCGGCCAGGCCGCGGTTGCGATATCCCGTTCGGTTTCTCCCGGCCTGAAACCGAATTCGCTCAGGAACAGGTCCCGCGCCGGGATTTTTTCCGTTTGCGCCATGAATAGGGCGATGGCGTCGCGGTTGACGATAATCTCGCCAACGAGCCTGTCGAACCCGGCCTCGCCGCCATGGTCCAGAACCAGATGCAAGGCCTCCGTGAGGTCACTATCCGTACCGCTCCCGGCGAGTGTCAGCATCTGGCGCCGCGCCTCCACCAGCATCTGGGCCTCGATGGCCTGATCTGCAAGTTCAAACCGCCCGGCGATATTTGCCTCGAGCGGGAAACGGTGCAGAACCGCTTCGCAAAAAGCATGGATGGTCTGGATTTTCAGGCCACCCGGCGTTTCCAGCGCCCGGGCAAAAAGGCGGCGCGCGCGCGTGATCACCTCGGCATCCGGCCGGTGGCCCGCAAGGTCGGTTATGGTTTCCGCGAGTTCGCCCTCCTCCAAAAGCGCCCATTGGCCCAGATCCCGGAACACTCGGTTGGACATTTCGGCAGCGGCAGCGCGTGTGTAGGTCAGGCACAGTATACGCGACGGATCGGTACCCTGCAGCAACAGGCGTATGACGCGGCGCGACAGGACATGGGTCTTGCCCGAACCGGCATTGGCGGAAACCCAAGCGGAATGCGCCGGGTCGGCCGCGCGGCGCTGGCCGTCAACAATGGATTGCGGGAACTGCCGTACGCCGGTCATTCGCCATCTCCGTCATTTCCGCCACCGGCAGACCATTCGAGCACCCGGGCAAGGTGGTCATAGTCTCCATCCACATCGCCCTCGCGAAACGGCAATGCCCGCGATTTGTATCCCGTGTCCTGGTTTCCGTATGCGGTAATGAGTTCAACCAGTCGCGACCAGGAGAGCTCGGAAAGATCGGTTCCACTGACCGATTCGCTGCCGATTTTAAGAATCGATTCAAGTTTGACACCACCGTCGGGGCGCAACCGGACATAGATGAGGTCATGGACCGGACGCCGGCCAGTTTCCACGAATGCGCCGCGGGCCAGGAGCGCGCCTTCAAGCGGCAATTGTGGTGCGAGCAATGTATGCGCCTGCTTGCGGGTCGGCGTCGAACCGGTCTTAAAATCAATGATTTCAGCGCTGCCATCGCGGAGAACGGAAATGCGGTCGGCACGGCCGGAAAGCAATACACCGGTCGCGCCGATCTCGTGCGGGACGGCGGCAATTTCGGTCTTGATCATGGTCGCCCGCATTTGTTGTGCGCGCTCGAATTCAAGCAGGTTGCCAGCCATGGAATGAAAGCGTGGCCACCACACCGCCATGATGTCGGGCGGGAGACCGGCCTGACCAAAAAGATCCCGGGCGAGCCTACCAAGATTGTCATTGGCGTTTGTGTCATCGGGATCAAGCCCTGTCGCGACCAGCTGGTGCAGTATCTCGTGAAACAGGCTGCCGCGTTCGGCTGGACCCGGATCGGCCATCAGCGGATCAAGCGGTGCCAGGCGCAGAATCCTCTTGGCGTAAATCGCGTAGGGATCGCGCCGCAACGTTTCGATCTCTGTTACGGAAAACCGGCGGGGGCGCCTGCCGAGATCGGGCTTTGGTTCCGGGCGCGGTGCAAAGGGTATGTCGGTTACGGAATCCAAGTGTTTACTGTAGCCAAGCAACCTGTCGCCGCGTTCGCGCATGGCTTTGGTTGCGTTCTCGCCGATCATGGTTTGCAGGCGCTGAAGCCAGCGCGACGGAACTGCCGGTTCTTCGCCGCTGCGCAAGGCGCGGGTCAAGACGACTTTCGGTGAACCCAGTGCCATCGCGAAATCATGGGCGGCAAGGCCGATTCGGCGCTCCGGCGGCTCCAACCCGAGACCGACCTTCATGAATCGCGACATGAACCGGTCGGCATCGGCGCGTGTTGGCCAGCTGCCTTCGTTCAAGCCGCCAAGCACCATTGTGTCGACAGTTTGGAGACGAGCCTCAAGCGCGCCCCATATGGCCACGCGCGGGTCGGCGCCTGCAGGAGGTTTGACCATTTCTCCGGCCATCAGCGCCGCCAGCACTTCGGGCCATTCGGCGGGCTCGACTGGCGGACCGCCCGGTGTCGAGATGAGCCGGCGCAAGAAATTTGCCGCAGCTTCGCCTTCCTCGCCATCGTACAACCCGGCCAGGTCGCCACCTTCGGTTGAGCCCGCTGCCTCGAACGCCAGGACTGTCGCCGCGGCCAATATCGATACGGTTTGCGGTCCCGCGGTGCGGAGCGTTGCCAGCGGGGCAATCGCACCGGTCAGACCGGTAACAAGCGCGTGCGCCTGTTCAAATCGTTTTTCGCCCAACCGGTCGAACCACAGAGGCTTGCGAGTGGACGCGGCAAACTCCTCTAGGCGTGTTTCAAGCAGCCCG
The DNA here is from genome assembly GCA_024645155.1 of Phyllobacteriaceae bacterium. Taxonomy (GTDB): domain Bacteria; phylum Pseudomonadota; class Alphaproteobacteria; order Rhizobiales; family Rhizobiaceae; genus JAHEGF01. Next base: position 3,044 of record JAHEGF010000105.1, read on the forward strand.
TCCAGCGCCGCGACATCCGGCCTGCCGGTCCCGCCGCGGAGCGCCAGAAGTTCGACATCGCAGACCGCCTGGTCCAGAGACAAGCGATCCATGCCAAGCCGCAACAGCGGGTGCTTGAGCAGCGACAGGACCGCGACCGGGTCGCCAGGGCGCAGGGCCGTATCAACAAGTTGTGCAAGCAGGCTGCCGGGTTTTGCCATCGATAAAGGAATGCCCGCGGAATCATTGGCGGTTATTCCATATCGCTCAAGTTCGGCAGAAACCCGCCGTGCCAGGGTCCGGTCTCCGGTTACAAGTGCCGTTGCAGTGTCGCCGTCGCGGAGCGCGCGGCGCAGGGCAATCGCAATCGCCAGTGCCTCGTCTCGTTCACTGGAAGCCTCCACCAACGACACATCTTCCAGTGCCCCGTCTTCGAGCGCCTCACGCACCTGATCGTGCATATCGACCCACTGGTTGGTGGTGGCAGCCGGGCGCAGGGCTTCGCTGACAAGAAAACCGCGCGCAGCGCGCCTTGCAGCCAGTGGCTCGTCACGCGGCTCCAGTTCGACAACGCCGTCACGTGTAATCCCGATCACACCTGTCAGTTTTTTCAGGCCATATTGCGGATGGCCGAATACCGCCGGATCTGTATCGGTCGCGCCGATCGCCTGCCAGGAACCTTCGTCGAGATGACGGTCGAGACCAGGCAGGACAACGGCTCCTTCAGGCAATCGCGCAATGGTAGACAACAGCCGCGCGGTAGCCGGGAGCGATCCGGTGGATCCGGCGGCTATAACCGGACCCGGCGAGCCGTTGGCTGCCAGACGCCGCGCTTCGGCATCGATGCGCGCATTGCGGTGAGCGGCCGGGTTACACTGCAGATTTTCGGCAAGATGGCGCGGCCAGTGTTCGGTGACGATGCGCAGGAAATCAAGTGTCACCTGCCACCAGCCGGCAAGATCACGATCGACGAGGCCGGGCAGACCTGACCAATCGGCGCCCTCCAGCTCCACCTCGTCGATCAGCGCGGCCACATCGCGCGCCAGCCAAAACGCATCGGCCGCGGTAACCGGAACAACCAGCGGCTCTTCGAACATGTTGGCGACATGTGCCGGCAGTCGCGATTTCCACGCCCTGACGAGCGGTGCAAGCATGAGAAGCCGTTCCATCGGATCAATGGCCAGCACCTGATCATCAAGCGAGGCGGCGTCTTCAAACAGGGTGGCATCTTCATCGACATCACCCAATGGCCTGATGTCCGGCAATATGGCTGTTCCGCCGCCGAGCAGTTCGACAAATACCGAGCGGAGTTCGCGGGTGGCACGGCGGGTTGGGACATAGATGGTGACAGACGCAAGTCCAAGCGGATCGCCATCATGGCGAAATCCGTCAACCAGTTCACCGTCGAGCAGCGCGCGGGCAAGGCGCGGCAGAAACGACACTCCAAACGGAATCGAGTAAACCCGGGGCCGGTCCGGGCCGGTCATTTCGCCAATACTGCCGCCGCATCAATCACTGCTTCAGCCGGAGCAATGGCATCGGGTGTCCCTACCGTGATCCACTGCCCGTCAAGGATCGTGCCATAAAGTCGTCCGGCGGTAATGGCCTGGTCAAAATACAAGTTTAGGGAGTGCGGATGCACGACGGCGTTTGCAAATATCCGTGGATGGGCAATTATCGCACCCGCATAGATCAGGCCACCGGGTGCGCCGTGCGAGCGGGCCAGCCGGCCATCACGGCTTATGATAAAATCACCAGAACCGGAATGCCCGGTAGCGCGATCGAATGACGCGAGCAGGAGCAGCATGTCCATGCGCGAAGCGTCCCATTTTTCAGCCATTGCGATCAGGCTCGAACCGGCACGGTCAATCCAAAATGTATCTGCATTGAGGATATAAAACGAACCGGTGCCCAGCGCGGGCAGTGCCTTGACTATGCCGCCGGCCGAATCAAGCAACTCATCGCGTTCATCGGAAATGACGATTTCCGGGTTGCGGCGCTGCTCGAGATGATTGATCAGCTTGTCGCCGAGATAGTGAATGTTGACAATTGCCTTCGCGACACCGGCGACAGCCAGCAGATCGAGGCTCCAGTCGATCAGCGGTTTGCCTGCTATCCTTATCAGCGGTTTGGGGCAGGTATCGGTCAGCGGGCGCATGCGCTTGCCGAGGCCGGCAGCCAGTATCATTGCAGTTTGCGGCGGTTTTCTGGCATCCACTTTCAGCTCTCCACCGCTCCGTAGCGGGTATACAATGTGCGCAGCGGCCGGAGCGCATCGTGGACGATCGAGCGGGCCAGATATTCATGGATCCGCGGCAGATGCTTCAGGTAGGCCGGCTTTCCGTCTCGCCGATCGAGGCGGACAAAAATCCCCAGTAGCTTGGTGTTTCTTTGCACCGACATGATTGCATAGTCCCGTTCAAAGCGCGCGCGGTCGAAGTTTCCCGCACTGGCGCGGGCGTTGCAATAGGCCTCGGCAATCTGCCTTTCCATTTTCCCGCCGATGGTCACGCGGGCATCCTGCGCCAGAGAAACAACATCATAGGCGATCGAACCGATGACCGCATCCTGGAAATCGATCAACCCGATCCGGTCGTTACCTTCCCGGTTGCCGCGCCAGATCAGGTTCGGTGAATGGTAATCCCGCAGCACGAGGCATTTTTCACCATCTTGCGCACAATCGAGCACCGCATTCCAGGTGCTGCGGAACTCCTCCAGTTCGGCCGCACCGGTTTTCTCGCCGGTGACCTGAGGCAGATACCAGTCTGTCATCAGTTCGGTTTCTATCAATTGTGCCGGACGATCGTAGAGCGGAATTTCATGGCTGGCGGTATCGCTGATCGCGATGTGCCGAGGCCATTGCCGCTGGTGCAAATCTGCCAGCAACCGGGCGGCTGCGCAGTAGCGCTCAGCGACCGGCTTGCCGTCGGCGGTAAGGAAGCCTTCGGACCCGAGATTTTCGAGCAGCAGGATCCCGTCATCAAGGTTTTGCGCATGAATTTCCGGTGCGCAAAAACCAGCCTTGCGCAACGCAAGATCGATGGCGACAAACGGTGTGACGGATTCGGCGAGATGGGCGATGCGGCTGTACGGTTTACCATCGCGTACTGGCGGTCCATCGGGCTGGGCGGCGGCGTCCATCAACACCAGCCGATCGCCTGCAGCAGTATCAATATTCTCATAGGCGCGGGTTGAAGCATCTCCGGTGAGGTGGGTCCGGCGGGCTGCCGGATATCCCGATGAGTCGAGAAATTTCCTGATTTTCAAAGACCGGGCGACGCGGGCTAGAACGTTTTCTGTGCCCTCAACATGAGCTATTCGGCCTTCGCCTTCCATATCGATCCGGATGGCGATCAACGATGCCGCAGGCAAGCGCCCGCTCGCGTTTTCAGGCCATTCGACCAGCGTAACGCCGGCATCGCGGTTTTCGTCGAAACCAAGTTCGTCGAGTTCATCGGCAGAGCCCAGCCGGTACAGGTCGGCGTGGACAACCGGAAAACGCGCATCGTAATTCTGCACGAGTGTGAATGTCGGACTTGGCACCTCCAGGCTGGCGTCGCAGCACAGGGTGCGAATAATTGCCCGGGCAAGCGTCGTTTTTCCGGCACCAAGGCTGCCGGACAGGGCGAGAAGGTCACCCGGGTGGAGCGCTGCTGCCAGATCCTGGCCAAAAAGCTCCATGTCATGTTTGTCAGCCAGTGCGCGGGTAATGGTGGGCTGCGGCATAGTTACGCCTATTCGGCGGCGGCCTGAAACGGCTTTGGTTCATCGGGAAATCGGCAGATGACCGTCGTCCCGTCGCCGACACCGGTATCAATTTCTACCGTGCCGCCATGAAGTTCGACAAAGCTCTTGACGATAGCCAGACCGAGGCCGGCGCCGCTTTGACGGCCTCCGTTGCGATGTGGTTCAAACCGGCGGAATACCGATTCAAGCACATCTTCGGGCATGCCGGGACCGTCATCATGAACGCTGAAAATCACGGTATTTTCTTCGCGGTTGCACTTCAGTGAAATCACGCTTCCCTCGGGCGCGAAATTTACGGCATTGGAGAGCAGGTTTGCCAGCACCTGACGCACACGGTGATCATCGGCGCGGAATGGCTCAACATCGTCGCCGACTTCGATTGCAACCTCTATCGAATGTTCCTGCATCCGTTCCATATTCAATTCAGTCGCCGCGTCCATGGCATCGCGCACCCGTACGTCACTGACGTCAAGTTCCATGACGCCGGCATCAACCGTCGCCAGATCAAGAATGTCATTGACGGTGTTCAGCAGCACTGATGACGACGTGCCGATATGGGTTACATATTCGGTCTGCTTGCCATTCAGCGGGCCAGTCTGCGGCAACAGCAGCAATTCGGTAAACCCGATGATGTTGGTCAGCGGAGAACGGAGTTCATAGGATACGTGATGGAGAAAATCATTCTTGATTTCATCGGCACGCTGCAGCGCCTCGTTCTTGTCGATCAGCGCGCGTTCAACATTGACCGTATCGGTAACATCAACAAATGTGGTCATGACCTGTCCATTTGGCAACGGCACGGATGCGTAGCTCAGGACCGATCCGTTCGCCAGCTCGGTGTGCCCGGTATATTCATTACGCTCATCGTCGAACCCGGTCACCGATGCGACAATGCGATTCCACGGAGATTCTTCGGCCACAGTTTCGCAGGCTTCACGAATGGTAGAAATATGTGTATTGGGCGCAGCACTATCCGGCGGCAGGCCCCACAGCTTGGCGAATGCCGGATTGGACAACCTGACGCGGCCATCTGAGCCAAACACAGCAACGCCTTCAGCTAGATTGTCGAGTGTTTCGCCCTGGACGCGGACCGCCGTGTTGTAGCGGCTTTCCAGGTCAATCTGCTTTGTCATGTTTTCGAAGACCCAGGTCACGCCGCCGTTGGGATGGGGGTTGGCAACCACCCGGATGCTGCGCCCATCCGGCAGATGCCACCAGTCCTCGCGTGCCTCGAGTGCCCTGTAGGAATCAAGAACACCGTTCTTCCATTTGCGCCATTCGGGCTGCTCGGCAATCTTGCCGTCACTGCGCAGCCGGTCGAGAACCAAGTTGTTGTCGGGAGCACTGTCAAGGAATGCGGTCTCCATATCCCAGAGTTTCTGGTAGGCCTGGTTGAAGAAACGGAGTTTCTGGTTGCCGTCGAAAATCGCTACCGCGGTGGTCAACTGGTCGAGCGTTTCCGCATGGCTCTTGATGGTCCGTTCAAGTTCTTCGCGTATGGTCTCGGTATCACTGACATCAAGCGCTATGCCTGCAGAGCCGTCTGCGCCACCGGCGTCCGTGACATCAAGCACCCGGCGGTCTCCGGCGATCACCGTCGAGGTGTTGCGGCGATAGGCTATTCCCCCGGCATGGCATTGCCTGACTGATTCACGGGTCTGGGTGTTGAGAAGTTCACGCTGTTCGCCGATTGCGATATCCGCGCTGGCGGCATCAACGGACCGCCAATAGGCAGTGTTGACCCATGTCAGCCGCCCCTCGTGATCACGAACCCATACGGGCATCGGGAGTGTTTCCAGCAAACCACGAACACTTTTCAGCGACAGGCGCAGGCGGTCATTTTCCAGTTTGGTGACAGCGAGCGCACGCTGTGGCTCAAACAACGACACAAATCGTATCAAAGTTCCGGCTGCCGACGCGCGACCGTGAACCTCGAGCATTTTTTCCGCGTTGGTTTCGACAACCAGGTCGAACGCCGTGCCGTCCTCCTTCAACCGGGCCATTTCCCGGTCCAGGCGGGCGGCCGACGATGACGTCAGCCAGCGACCGAATGCAAGAAACGTCGCCCGTTCCTCGGGAGCACCAGAGGATTGCGGAAGATTGCCGGCTAGTTCCGGTTTGCGGCTGTCCTTCGGCCAGAAGACAACACGCTGGTCGGACAGGTCGAGATAGGCGCCATAACGTGCCAATTGCGAATTTGCCTGTGACAGGCCGGCGCGCAGGTCGACATTTTCCGCAGCTATCTTGCCGCGTTCGCGGATCAGCCAGGCAGCGGAGAAAAGCGCAGCGCCCATGGCGCCAATGAATATTGCGAGTTGTATGACATCGGTCGTGCCAAAAGGATGGCTTAGCAGTGGCGCGGTGCTGTCGGGACCCTGCGCAAAGGCCATGGCCGGCATCAGGGCAGCGATCGAGCCACCTGCCGAGCCTGGCAGAATTGCCCGGATACCGGCTCGTGCGCCGGCTGTTTTACCCGCGAAAGATCCGGTTTGAGACTGTTGTTCCGATCCCGCTTTTATTTCGGTCCGGCCGCTTCCCCCCCACAGGGAGCCGATAATCGGCATGCGTGTTCCTCTTAGCTTTCCTCGTCAGCCGCACAAACGCAAAACCGCCCTGCCGCCTGCCCCTTTGTGTTTTCATCCGGAAACCGGCGTTGGGGCATGGCGAATCACCTGACAATAGCTGACTGGCGAATCGGCGTGAAGGAAAATCGGCGCAAAAATGATGCCCGCTGCTTTGTCAAGCGACGAGCATCAATATGTTGTGGGTAACGAAACGGAAATCAGTACCTGTAGTGTTCCGCCTTGAAAGGCCCGGTTTTGGAAACACCGATATATGCCGCCTGCTCGTCCGAAAGGTCGCTCAATTTTGCTCCAAGCTTGTCGAGATGGAGACGTGCGACTTTTTCATCAAGATGTTTGGGGAGCACGTAAACCTCGTGCTTGTACTGGCTACCCTTGGTCCACAGTTCGATCTGGGCAAGCACCTGGTTGGTAAACGATGCTGACATGACAAAACTCGGGTGGCCGGTGGCATTGCCGAGATTGAGAAGGCGGCCTTCCGAAAGCAGAATCATTCGATTTCCCTGCGGAAACTCGATCATGTCGACCTGCGGCTTGATGTTGGTCCATTTCAGGTTGCGCAATGCACCAATCTGGATTTCGTTGTCGAAATGGCCAATATTCCCGACGATTGCCATGTCTTTCATGGACCGCATGTGTTCGATGGTCACAACATCCTTGTTACCGGTTGTCGTGATGAAAATGTCAGCTGTAGGCACAACATCTTCCAGCGTGACAACCTCAAAACCGTCCATCGCCGCCTGCAGGGCGCAGATCGGATCGATTTCCGTGACCTTGACGCGGGCTCCTGCCCCACGGAGACTGGCGGCCGATCCCTTGCCTACATCGCCATATCCGCAGACAACAGCAACCTTGCCGGCCATCATGACGTCTGTAGCCCGGCGTATGCCGTCGACCAGTGACTCCTTGCAACCGTATTTGTTGTCGAATTTCGACTTGGTGACGGAATCGTTGACGTTGATGGCGGGAAACGGCAGCAAGCCCTTTTTTTGCAGCTGGTATAGCCGGTTGACGCCGGTCGTGGTTTCTTCCGTCACGCCTTTGATCGAGTCGCGATTGCGCGCGAAAAACCCGGG
>JAHEGF010000343.1 GCA_024645155.1 Phyllobacteriaceae bacterium
CAGGCGTACAATTTGGCTACTGGCAATTGTCCTGCTGCAGGCGGTTGCGGGGATCGTTACCCTGATCAATCAGGTGCCGTTCAATTGGGCACTGATCCATCAGGGCGTTGCACTTGTAGCGCTTGGGTTCGCTTGCGCACACTGGCGTGGCACCAAGGGTGCCTATCCGCTGCCCACCGACATACGGTTCGCCAGTTGACCGGGCGGGCATTATCCGATCATCAGATCCAGATTCTGTACGGCCGCCCCCGACGCGCCCTTGCCGAGATTGTCGAGCCTAGCCACAAGATTGGCTTGGCCTGCGCCCTCGGCGCCGAACACATAGAGTTCCATCTTGTTGGTGCCGTTAAGCCCCTCCGGATCAAGCCGGGCAAGCCTTTCTGAACTGTCGACCGGTGCCACGGTCACAACACCCTGCCCGGCATAGTGACCGGCCAGAACCCTGTGAACAGCGGCAAGGCTTGGTGACCCGTTCAGCAAATCAAGATGCACCGGAACCTGTACGATCATCCCCTGTGCAAACCGTCCGACACTTGGACTGAATACAGGGCGCCGGGTCAGACCTGCCCGCGCCATGATTTCAGGGACATGCTTGTGCGTCAGGGCTAATCCGTAAAGAAAGTGATTGGCGGTAATCGCATCATCACGCGATGCATCTTCCATTTGCGCAATCAACTGTTTGCCGCCGCCGGAATATCCTGAGATAGCATTAATCGTGACCGGGTAATCCGCCGGCAACAGCCCTGATCCGATGAGTGGCCGAATAAGCGCAATGGCGCCGGTTGAATAACATCCCGGGTTGGACACCAACCTGGCCGAAGCAATTTTTTTGTCGTGGCCTTTTTCCAGTTCGGCAAATCCGAATACCCACTCCGGGTTAGTACGGTGCGCAGTTGAAGCGTCAATGAACCGTGTGCCCGACCCATTGGCGAGTGCCACGGCTTCGCGTGCCGCCTCATCAGGCAGGCACAAAATAGCGATATCGGCCTCGCGCAGCATCGTGGAGCGCAATTCCGCGTCACGCCTGCGTTCGGGCGGAATGGACATCAGGTCCAGATCGTCACGGTCCGCAAGCCGTGTGCGGATTTGCAGCCCGGTGGTGCCGTGTTCACCGTCAATGAATATTTTGGGTCTCATGGCCGACGCCTTGATGATTTGTTTTCAATGGTTTGCTGGAGCGTTCTGAATCAAATTGGCAACATTGCGATACCTATCGCCGTGCCATGCGCTCTGCCTGAAGCCCGAGATAATGCATCGCCACTGACGCACCGGCAATGGCGGTTATGTCAGCATGATCATACGCCGGCGCAACTTCCACGATATCGGCTCCGGCAATGTCGAGGTGGCCGAGCTTGCGAAGCACCGAAAGCATCTTCGCTGTCGAGGGTCCACCAGCAACTGGCGTCCCGGTGCCAGGTGCAAACGCAGGATCAAGGCAATCGATGTCGAAGGTGATGTAGACTTTCGCGCTGCCTGCTTTTTCGGTAATAGCGCCTGCAATCTCCGACGCTGACATTTCATCGACATCGTAGCCGTACAGCATCGAGATGCCGCAATCCTCCGGCGCGTGAGTGCGTATCCCGACCTGAATTGAACGGGCAGGGTCGATCACGCCATCCCGTACCGCGCGCCCGACAAAGGAGCCATGGTCGATCCGTTTGCCGTCGTCAAACCAGGTGTCCTGGTGGGCGTCGAATTGGACCAGTGCCAATGGACCGTGCCTGGCTGCATGTGCCTTGAGCAATGGCCAGGTTACAAAATGATCGCCGCCCATCGATACCAGAAATGCGCCGGACTTGATGATCTTGGCTGCTTCGCGTTCAATGGTGCCGGGCGTTTTTTGATGGTTCCCGTAATCGAGCAGGCAATCTCCATAGTCGATGACCGCCATGTCCGCGAACAGGTCGCGGTCAAACGGATATTGCGGGTCGTTGTCGAAGATCGCCGAGGCCCTTCTGAGCGCCTGCGGGCCAAAACGGGCGCCTGGCCTGTTTGAAACCGCTGCATCGAACGGGATTCCCCAAACTACGGCGTCAACATTCTTCAGCGACTTTGTGAAGCGCCGCCGCATGAACGACAAGGCACCGGCATGGGTGGGGTCGGTTGCCGCGCCGGTATTCTTGCGGGCAACAAAGGCATGGTCGATGGATTTGGATGCCATGGTTTTCGGTCCTGACGAAATGCGATGCCGGTCTCATAGTGGAACGGCACGGAAATTGCCATTCCCTGATAAAAATAACGGGGATCCGGGTACGATGAGCCAAATCGGGACAGGCAAAGACAAACTGCGTACCGTATTATACCAGCGTCCCGTTTTTGGATGTGAGGTTCATTGACCAACGCCATTGCGTATAAAAAGTTGCTCACCGATCCATCAGCTCCGCAATTTCCAGCTAAGCCCGGACCGGGCACCTTGTATTCGATCCAGTATTTGCGGGCTTTTGCGGCTTATTTCGTTGTTCTTTTCCACATCTCGGCATCGTTGAACAGCCAAACAGGCGGCACCGCCGTTTTTGCCGTGGGCGCGGTCGGCGTCGATATATTCTTTGTGCTGAGCGGCTTCCTGATGGCGATGATAGTTGCCGAGGACCATGATATCGATACCCGCTTTCTCATGCGCCGCTTTCTGCGTATTGCGCCGCTATACTATCTGGTGACACTTGTGCTGTTTACACTCGCGGTGCTGGCGCCGTTTCTGGTCCAAGCGGGAAAGGCAAGTTACGGGCACCTGCTGGCCTCGTTGCTGTTTGTTCCTTTCCCATCGGCAAGTGGCTCGGTGACGCCGATACTCACGCTCGGCTGGACGCTGAACTACGAGATGTTTTTCTATGTCCTGATCGCGCTCACTACGTTTCTTTTCCGAGACCGCACGCTTGGTTTGACCGTAATCTTCATGGTTGGCCTGGTCCTTGCGGGGCATTTCGCCAATCTCGGTCCGGTATGGGATTTCTACACCGATCCGATCATCCTCGAGTTCGCTGCCGGTATTCTTGTCTACCGCTATATCTATTGTGACAAACGTCCGCGCAGCTCCGGCATTTTTGCATTCCTCTTTGCCGGCGGCCTGTTGGCGCTAGCGATCGATCCCCAGGCATTCCCGGGTAGTGAACGCCTGATCCGGTGGGGAATGCCTGCGACACTGATCGTGACCGGCGGAATATTTGCGTTGAACTTCCGGCTCGA
>JAHEGF010000106.1 GCA_024645155.1 Phyllobacteriaceae bacterium
GTAAAACATGGTGCCCTGGTATCTGTCTGATTGGGGGCGGCAGTGAAAAAAGTTGCCAATTCGGCAAATCCGACCCTGAAGGCAAACAGCCCGAAATTCAAGCGCCAGATGCACCGGCCAGATGCCATGGAGGCAATGCCGGCAGGCGCAGCAGTGCGGATTGCGCCGTGCTTGAAACAATCTGCAACAGGTGAAAATATTACGCTATGATGACGTTCGCGGCAGGTTGATCTTTTCCGCGAATATCACTATTTCGTGGCACCGGTAGACACATGGTGATGGGGTGTGGCCAAGTGGTAAGGCAACGCTTTTTGGTAGCGTGTACCGTAGGTTCGAATCCTACCACCCCAGCCAAATCCTGACCCGGCGCAGACCGGGCCGGCCTGTGCCAGGCGATATTTTCCACTTGTTTATAGTGGTAGCAGACGGCAATTGCCTTGATTGGCGGGTACAAACGGGTGACCATTTCCGATGCCCGTAATGATTGGCCTGCAGATGACATTACTTCTCGCCGGATCGGAGATCTCATGATTGCCGGGGCAAAAAAATTCGAACACGTTACGGCGCACCACTACCGGTTGTCCGGCATGGAAATTTTTTCCCAAATAACATTGCCCGAGCTTGCGGCAATGGCCGATGGCCCGTTTGAACCAGGTCGCGGAATGGAAATTGTGCGCGGCACTGTGCCGCGCAATATTGCCAATGCCACACCCATACACGAAGGATATCTCGTGGCCGCCGAACAGGCATTGGTGACCCCGCCTGCCGGTGTCCGGTATCTTGTTGAAAGCGGTTCAAAAATCACCGTCGGACAGGAAAAAGAAGCCGATATCGCCATTGTCCGGTTCTTTCTGCTCGGGGCTGCGTTTACCGCGGCGTTTTTCCAGCAAAAGCTGATCCCGGTGCATTGCGGAGCGGTAACGTTTCACGGCAGGGCCCTGGCGTTCTGCGGATATTCCAGGCGGGGCAAGTCTACACTGGCTGCCTGCCTTGCGATGCGCGGATATACCTATCTTGCCGATGACCGGGTGGTGATAACCCGCGGTACAACGGGATTGACGGCCGCGCCTGGAGTTCCGGTCTTTCATCTCTCGGACGATGCAGCAGCATTATGCGGTTTGTCCGAAAAGGACAGCTTTGCGGGTCAGACACAGTTCGGAAAACGGATTTATCCCGCCGGTAACCGCGCCGAAGACCAAACCCGTCCTCTAGGCGCGATAATGATCGTTGACTGGGACGACACCCTGTCAGAGCCGAAACTCGATATGTGCACCCCGTTCGACGCTTTGGAGGAATTGCGGCGGCAGATCAACTATGAGGGATATGTTCGTGCCATGGGTCTGGAGGACATGGTTCTTGACCTTGCAGCGGATATCGTAAGGTCTGTACCGGTTTACAGATTGCTCCGGCCCCGGGGTTATCAGCATATGGCCGCGGCGATGGAACTCATTGAAAGTGTCGCACGGTGGTAAGTACCTGCCCACCTGAAGTAACAATCGGTTGGGGGATCTCGGACCCCGCGCATCGCGGTGATATCAGCGATGAATAGGCTGGACGCAATCCGGGCATTTCTGATGGATATCGTGCACCGCTATCCGTACCGCATGGCGGTTGTTTCCCTACTGCTGATGGTCCTTGGGTTGACTGAGGGGATTGGCCTAATTCTCCTCGGGCCGCTGGTTCTGGCGTTCTCTGATACCGCTTCTGAAATGGGCGATGGAATGGTATTTTCGGCAATCGATTTCATCCGTAACCGTTTCACAGCCGGCGGGGCGGTTGGATTGCTGTTTGCAGCGCTGATTGTGCGGACGGGTATCGCCTATCTTGTCGCACGGCTATCAGTTTCGATGCAGACCGACTACCTTCATCAAAACCGTATGGATACCTATGATGCGGTGCGCCGAGCGAGGTGGTCGTTTCTGTCTTCAAAACGGACAAGCGACATTACCTATGCGATGACCCATCGCGCGCTGGAACTGTCTTTCGGCCTTGAAGTTGTGGCACGGGCTGCTGTGGCCGCGGCAGTTTTTGTTGCCGGGGTTGTCCTGGCCTTCCTGATTTCGCCCGCATTTACATCAATTGCACTGGCCGCGACCCTGGCAATCGCGGTCCCGATGGTTGTCTTTGAATGGCGTGCCTTTCGCCTGGGAGCTCAGGAAGCGGACAAACTGGGCGAGGTATATGCCGGAATAGAAAAGCGCATCGACGATCTAAAGATGACCAAGTTTTTCGATAGCACAGACCCGGAGCGCATACCATCGGCTGGCGGTTTGACATCTTTGTCGGATAACCACCGGCAACTGTTGGAAAAGCTTTATCTCGGTCAGGAGAGCACCAGAACGCTTCATCAGCTGGCAGGAATAACGCTGTTAACGGGCCTGGTGGCCTACTTCCTGCAAAGCGATGCGCCGGTTCCTGAAATTGTCCTGTTCATTCTGGTATTTGTCCGGATACTGCCCAAAGCGCAAAATATTCACAGCTCCGCACGCCGTATTTTTGAACTGGCACCGGTTCACGCTGCATTCCGGGATTTGGTCGACGAGTGCCGGAAAAATTCCGAAGTCTGCATCAAGATACCAGGCAGGATTGCAAAACCATTTGCGCAAATCGCGCTCACCGGCGTCCATTTTGCCTATCCCGCCCGTCCGGGAACCAATGTAATCACCGGTCTTGATCTTGTTGTAGAGGCTGGATCATCGCTTGCAATCGTTGGCCGGTCAGGGGCCGGCAAGACCACACTCATGGACCTGATAGCCGGCCTCCTGTCTCCAGATAAAGGCCGCATTTTGGTCGATGGCGTCAGTCTGAAAGAGTCTGATTTATCCAGGTGGCGCAACCGGGTTTCGCTGGTCACGCAAAATACCTACGCCGAAACCGGAACAATACGCGAAAATATTGAACTTGGTGCGGCCGAAACTGATCCAAAACTACTTGAAAAAGTGATCGCTGATGCCGGATTAAAAAAAATTATCGGCGATCTTCCTGGCGGCCTGGATACCGACATCGGCAAGAGCGGGCAACTGGTTTCACGCGGAGAGCGCCAGAGAATAGCCTTGGCACGCGCGCTTGCGCGCCAGCCGGAGCTGCTCATACTCGACGAAGCGACGAGTGCATTGAACCCGGTGGACGAAGCGGCAATCATTGAGCATCTGAAAAATCTCGAATGCACAATCCTGATCGTTGCCCATCGATTGAGCTCTGTATTGTGGGCAGACAATGTTGCTGTCATTGATGCCGGGACCATCAGCGAATATGGTTCCCCGGTAAAGCTTGCCAATAAACGGGGATCGTTCCTCCATGCCATGCGAGTAGCCGGAAACCATGAAGCCAGGCCTTCCCGTACTGACAAATGATACAATCGTGGTGCGAAGAAATGAACTTCCCGCCGCCCGGTTGGCTGAAACCGTGCTTGCGGTAATGAATGCCGAGCGCAATCACTACTTCGGTATGGAAGATGCCGCGGCTAGAATCTGGGAATTGCTGGAAACACCGGTCAGTATCGGGAGCCTGTGTATGAGGCTGGTCGAAGAATATGACATTGATCAGATGCGCTGCCGGAACGAAGTCATGCATTTTCTGGCTGACGCAGCCGGCGAGAACCTGATCCGGGTCGAATGCGCATGACCCGGCGAAATAACCACATCTCAATGACAGCGACGGGTTATCTGCTGACGGCCGTCTGGCAGCTCGCGCTGGCGCGCCGGCAGTATGGACGTTATTCCACAGCCGAGCTGGTTCGCTGGCTGGATACCGGAAATCTTGTGCCCGGCCGGCGGGGCAGCAGCAAAACGGTCGATTTGCAAATGATGCGCTGGGCCCTGTCTGGTGCGGGCAATCGCGTACCGTGGCGCGCAGATTGCCTTGTCCAGACGCTGGCGGCGCGCAGGTGGCTGTCGCGAGCGGGCATTGCTTCGACAGCCCATTTCGGAGCGCAAAGGACAAACGCCGGATCCCTTGTTGCCCATGCCTGGCTGGCTGTCGACGGTGTTCCGGTTACCGGGGGTGAAAACAGCGAACTGGCGGTGTTTTCAACGTCCCTGAACACGCCAGCCTGATGCGCTATTTTGGTGGTGTGTGGTTTCCGGATCAAGATACCGCTGCAGCAACGCATACAATAAATGCGATGTCCCGTTGGTTTGCCGGCATTAATGTTGCGTCGAGCACTGCAGCATTGGGCACTGCGCTTTCGGTGGCGATTTGCCGCAAATCCAGTGAACAAGGCCCGATTGCTATGGGCAAGGGTGTTGCACACTACCGGAACGTCGCGCTCGCCGGTGATCTGGAATTGTACAATCGGGACGAAATTGCTCTTTGGCTGCTGCAGAAAGGCATTGATGTCAGTCAGAAGGGCGAATTGGCGCTTGCTGCCCGCTATATCAACGAACGCGGCATTGAAGGATGCGCAGATTTCATCGGTGATTTCGCTCTTGCCGTTTTTGATAGTGACGCCGGTAGCCTTTCACTGGCGTGCGATCATATGGGGTTGCGCAGCCTTTACTGGACCAGGTCCGGACAGGCGGTTCTGTTTGCATCGACACCGGCTGCAATCCGGGCCGCAAGTCCGGGCAACCATGAACCGGAATTCCGCTCTTTGGTGTGGCACGCGCTGAATGTTTCGCCCGGTTCAAACCGGTCCTACCTGACCGGCATCAGCCGGGTTGCCGCCGGAAGCGTCGCAGTCTTTGACAAAGCCCACGAACGGAGCCGCATTGTTAAATATTGGCAGCCGCAAAAACAGCACCGGGAGCCTATAAGTTTCTCCGACAGCGTCGAAAGGATCGAACACGAGGCGCTGCGGGCGATTGCCTCGCGCGTCCCGGACCAGGCTTCCGTCGCCCTGACTCTTTCCGGTGGCCTTGATTCCTCCCTTCTGGCAAATGTTGCTGCCCGGCGGTTTCCGGGCCACGATTTTCATTCCCTGACGGCCAAGAAACTGGAAGATGACGCTGAAGCCGAAGACGAGACCGGTTATGCCCGCCTGGTTGGAAAAGCCCATGATAACATCACGATGCATTTCCTTTCGGGGGACGACGCTGACCTGATTGCCGGTTTTGCCGACGCGGTACGCTTCCAGGCAAGTCCGCTCAGACAAATACTGTTTTTTCAAAAGGACGCCCTATACCGTCAGGCCAATACGGCAGGTGCCCATACGCTTTTAAGCGGAACCGGCGGTGATGACGCAATATCTGTCTGGGGCAATTCGGCTTACCGTGGCATGCTGTCGGAGGGCCGGATAACCGATGCATGGTACGAAGCGCGCTTGCGTGCCGATTCCGCATTCGATGCGGCGGCGATGATTGTACGGGCTCTTGTCGGATTTACCGGCCTCAATCGGATATCGCTCGCAAGGCCTCATGCGGTCCGCCGGCAGTTCCGGTCAATTCCGATCCGTGCGGCCCTCTTAGATGACCAGCAACTGGTTAGGGAACTGTTTGAGAGCCACGTTCTGCCGCCCCGCTCGATCGGTAATGTCCATGATGAAATCGTCCACAATCTTCAACGGTCTTCACAAACGGGTCAATATGACACCGATCTGGAACTTCCCTATCTCTACGGTCTTGAATTTCGCTATCCGTTGATCGACTGGCGGCTTCTGGAAAGCGTGCTGTCCCTGAATTCCAGATGTTTCACGGACAGCGGCAACCGGCGTCGGCTCATGCGTTCGCTGGTCGCCAGATCCGGCAGTCCGGATATTGCGGAACGGGCTGGAAAAGGTGTCTTTGCGCCAAGCTTTGTCAATAAATTTCAAACGCAAATGGAAGAATGCGAGGACCTGATCAGGCAGGCATCGGGAAATCCCGATTGGGAACGATTGTTCGATCAATCACGGTTGGCGTCGGCAGTGAAGCCAACATTTACGTGGGACCGGTTTGATGAGTTAGTAGATCGTTGGGTTGTCCCGGCGCAGATCGCTGAATTTCTGCGTTCTCCCTCACTGTAAAAGATCACAACACCGCCTACGGCCGCTTGGTGGCACCGGAATTGCCGTCACCCTTGGTTCCCGAAGATCCTTCGGTGACAACCCTTATTTCGGATTTCAGCAAAACAGGGGTCTTCCAGGATTTGCGCGTGCATTTCCTTTCAGGCGCCAACTGGCTTGCCTTGATTTTCGCAGTGCGGCGCGCATTCATTCCAGCCCCGGATGAACCTGCTATTTGGCTCTAGAACTTCTTATTGTTATTACTGGTCCAACATCTTGACGGATCAAGATACCGCTGGACGCACCCGCAATCGCCTAACATTTGAAGATTATTCCCGCAATTGCCAATTTTCAACGTCCACAACAATATACCTTTGGCTGGCACCAGTGCTGATTGGAACTGCATCGCGTGTGGTTGGAAAGATGTTGCACACATTGCGATGGGAGTGGCCGACTTCATCACTGGGCCGGAAGGATAATGTGCAATTCTGTGGAGAATTTGTTGACACAGCGCAAATCAGGCGTTCCTTTTGCGGCTTGGCCGGAATGGCGGGTGGCCACTGCCGACAAATCTGATAATTGTATTGCGCAGGATTGCATTTCGGCAGGGCGGACTTCCGGGATGCATGACGAATCGACGCCGGAAAATCGGCAAAGCAGGGTTGAATGAGCGATCGCGATAAGCGCAACAAGACTGGTCAAGTGCCGGGGTTTGAGGACGCGCAGGTGCCGTTCGCACCGGTCGGGTCGGCAACATTCGATGATGAACTCGAAATTGACCGTATTTTCAGAAGGATATGGCGAAAGAAATGGACAATCCTGCTTTCCACGATCGCGTGCTTCATTTTCGCAGTTCTGGCGATTGCCGCGATAAGGGGAGGCGACAGGCACAAGACCTATCGCTATATCGTTCAGTTTACCTTCAACGGACGTGAAATCGGCGAATACCCGAATGGCAGTCCGTTTGCGATGCGTGACCTGTTGGCGCCATCAATTCTGGCTGATGTACACCAGACAAATCGCCTGGACGAATTCGGCATCGACGGCGCCACTTTTCCGGACCGTGTTTCAATCTCGCCCTTCGCCGCTGACAG
This sequence comes from Phyllobacteriaceae bacterium, assembly GCA_024645155.1. Lineage (GTDB taxonomy): Bacteria > Pseudomonadota > Alphaproteobacteria > Rhizobiales > Rhizobiaceae > JAHEGF01. The sequence continues at coordinate 7,015 of JAHEGF010000106.1, forward strand.
GGAAGCAATTCTAAGCCGGTACCAGACGGAATATGACAAGTGGATTACGTCGGCAACCGAACTGCGTGAACTCCCCGATCGCGCTGCCGAGGAACTGCGAAGGGCCTCGCAATATTCCGCGCTGATCGAGTTCAGTGACTTTGACGGGACGGTTCCCGCCGACCGCGCCGGAAAAATTGTCCGCAATATTGTCGAGACGTGGGCGCGAAAAGCGGTCGAGGAACGCGGGGTCATCCGGGTAAACATAGACCGCATATCTCCCGCTTTGTTTGACGAGGCCAGTTTCGCCTGGCTGGCACCGCTCAACCAGTTGCGGTCATTCAAGCAGCGCGCGACGGCGTTGTCGGGGTTCATCGATGCGATAGAAGAGCAGCCAAACGGATCGGTCGTCACTGATTCAGAGACCGGTTTCAATATTCCGTCGCTGAAAGCTCGGTTGAACAACGCCAACATCGGATTGATGGAACTGCCGGTTATGTGGTCACGGCATAACCTGGCAAAGGCCGACATTGCCCGCTTGCCGCTCAAATTGTACTCGGATGAGATTTTCGATCCGCAAATGGTTCTCAAACAGGATTATCTCGTCGCCCTGGATCTTGCCACCGAGCGCATTTCCTTGTTGCGGCAGGACGTAAACGCAATTCTTGAAGAGCCAAATGGCGGTACCGTTACGGACCCGCAGTCAGGCTTTACCGCCTACGATATCGTGCAGCTGCTTGATGATTTGGAAAAATTGCAGATCGACACATTGCGTTCACCGATCGTCGAATTGGGAATAAGCAGGGATCTGGATGTCGTTGCGCTGCATTATGAAGCACAATTAAACCGGGCAAAGAGAAAACGCATCCAGTTGGCGGCAGCCTACAAGGTGATCGATGACGCCGGCGACCGGTATAGCGGACACGCCAAAACGCAGGAACCTTCCAGAGGCGAAGACAGTCCCGACAGATTGTTTTCGGGAAACGGCAGTACGGTCATTCCGCAACTGGGGGACGGCTTTATCGACCGCCTGATACGATTGTCCGAACAGGGTGGGGACACCGCGTTTAGGCAGGAACTGACCCGTGAATCGATCGCAATCCAGCGCGAAATTACGGAAGTCGATGCGGAAATCGCGCGTATCGATCAATTTCTTGAAAAGCTCAGGCAGCACGAGAATGATCTCCCCACCGACAGCAGTCCGCGAGCCAGGCTTGCGAAGGAATACTCTCAAAGAGTGGAGAGCGAACTGCCAAAGGCAATCACATTGCTGCAGGAATACGCAGGCATAACAAGACGGCTTGCCCTGCGCATGCGCTATGCACAGGAGATCCATGCCATCCTGTTTGCGGGCGAAGATAACCCCGCGGTAAAGCCTGACTACTACCTGCGTGATGTCGACACAGGCAATGCCGGAACGGAGTCCGTGCTGGCCGATTTTCGCGAAATTACCGAAATCGCCAATCGAATCTACGATTTGGTGGGAAAGGAAAATTTCGGCGAATCCAATGGTTTGTATCGCGCATTGGGCGAGGTCGAAGTGCTACGCGAACCACTGCTGACGCGTTCGAATTTGCTGCTGGCGGTCGGACTGGCACTTGCTGGATTTATGCTCGCCCTTTTCTATGTGCTCTTCAAGCCGGCAACGCGGCGAATGGAAACGTAAAGTTCCGCGTTCGAGTGTTTTGAGGATTGATTTTTCTTGAATTGCCGTTGTGACAGACTAAACAGGCTCGCATGAAGCAATCGAAAGTGCGGGCCTGCGGCTCGGTGGCACCCTCATGACAGCAACCATGACCCATCTGCAGCGGCTTGAAGCCGAAGCCATTCATATATTCCGGGAAGTTGCTGCAACGTTCTCCAAGCCGGTGATGCTCTATTCGATCGGTAAGGACTCATCGGTAATGTTGCGCCTGGCTGCAAAGGCCCTTTTCCCTGCCAAGCCGCCATTTCAGTTTTTACACGTGGACACGACCTGGAAGTTCCGTGAAATGATCGAATTTCGCGATGCAACAGTGAAGAAACTCGGAATTGATCTGCTGGTTCATGTCAATGAGGACGGCGTCGCGCAGAACATCAACCCGTTCGATCACGGCTCAAACACCCATACGAACATCATGAAAACCGTGGCGCTTCGCCAGGCGTTGGACAAGTATGGCTTCGATGCGGCATTCGGCGGCGGACGCCGTGATGAAGAAAAGTCGCGGGCCAAGGAGCGCATTTTTTCCTTCCGCGACGAAAAACATGCCTGGGATCCGAAAAACCAGCGCCCGGAAATGTGGAAAATCTACAATACGCGCATCAAACCGGGAGAATCCATCCGGGTGTTTCCCCTGTCCAACTGGACCGAACTCGACATCTGGCAGTACATCTTGCTGGAGAACATTCCGATCGTGCCACTCTATTTTGCCAAAACACGCCCGGTCGTCGAACGTGACGGCATGCTGATCATGGTCGACGACGATCGAATGAAAATTCGCGACGGCGAGATAGTCGAAAGGCGCAAGATCCGCTTCAGGACGTTGGGGTGTTACCCGCTTACCGCAGCAATCGAGTCCGATGCCGAAACGGTTGAAGCAATTGTCCAGGAAATGCTGATCGCCCGCACTTCCGAACGCCAGGGACGGCTGATCGACAATGATGAAACGGGTTCGATGGAAAAGAAAAAACGCGAAGGATATTTCTGACCATGCCGACGCAGGCAGCAACAGGGCAAGCAGATGCGGTTCGCACATTTCTGGCCGAGCAGGAACGCAAATCGCTGTTGCGTTTTCTGACTTGTGGCTCTGTCGACGATGGCAAGTCAACGCTGATCGGCCGGCTGCTTTTTGATACCAAGCTGATTTTTGAGGATCAACTGGCCACGCTGGAGAACGATTCCCGCAAGCATGGAACCACCGGCGACGATATTGACCTGGCGCTCCTGGTCGATGGCCTGGAAGCGGAACGCGAACAGGGCATTACGATTGATGTGGCCTATCGATTTTTTGCGACGCCCAGGCGCAAGTTCATTGTCGCCGATACGCCCGGTCATGAACAATACACGCGGAATATGGCGACCGGTGCCTCGACCGCCGATCTCGCCGTAGTCTTGATCGATGCCCGCAAGGGTGTGCTGCAACAAACCCGGCGCCATAGCTTTATTGCCTCGCTGCTTGGCATCCGCAACGTCGTGCTTGCGGTCAACAAGATCGACCTTGTCGATTACGAGCAAACGACCTTCGAAAATATTGTTTCCGATTTCCAGGAATTCTCTCAAGTGCTTGGTTTTGAGCATGTCATGGCCATCCCCTTGTCTGCGCGCTATGGCGACAATGTCACAACCCGCTCGGACAAAATGCAATGGTATGGCGGACCGACATTGCTCGAACATCTTGAA
>JAHEGF010000107.1 GCA_024645155.1 Phyllobacteriaceae bacterium
CGCATCATTGCGTGAGAGCCACGTCCACGATGTCGCGATTACGCGGGAAAGCCCGAACTACCAGGGCGGCATGTAAGTCCGGCCTGTGCGCACCAGTCTGACAGCGATCGTCACAATCCTGACCGCCATCAACTTTGCGATATTGACGGTCTTGCACCGGTTCTGGTTTGAAGCGCTGAACGGTGGCGAGAAGCTGTTTGATGCACGTTTTACAGGCTATTCGGTGGATGTGGTCAATGGTGTTCTGGACAATCTGGGTGAAGCCGGCCGTGCCGGTCACATCCTGTGGCACAACACGATTTTCGATTTCTCGTTTCCGTTGATTTTGTCTGCCTGCGCCGTTTCATGGATCGTGAAACTGGGCAACAGGTTGCCGCGGTTCAAGGCAATGGCGAATGGCTGGAAACTTCTGCTTTCGGTGATCGTGGTGATGCCCTACCTGATTTCGGATCTGGCCGAAAACGGCAAGGTCCGGCAAATTCTGGAAAATGGCGCGCCGGCCGAGCCTGGCCTGGTTGCGTCTGCCAGTGCGCTGACAGTTTCCAAATGGGCGTTTGTTGCAATTACCCTGTCGATTGTGATGCTGTTCACGTTGGCTGGCAGTTTCGCGCAGCGCAATTCCGGTCGTTATCCTTCTCAAGGAGACAGTTGATGTCCCAGACCATGATTTTCTGGCCAATGATTGCCCATGTCGCTTTGGTCTATGTCATATACACGCTGATTTCACGTCAGCGTATCGTTGCCATCAAGGCCGGCAATGCCAGGCCCTCGCAGTTCCGCGAAAACAACAATGAGCCGGCAGAAAGCCTGTTTATCCGCAACAATCTGACAAACCAGTTCGAATTGCCGGTTCTGTTTCACAGCGTCTGTTTGTGCCTGTTTGTCACCCGTGGTGTAACGCCGGCAATATTGGTTTTTGCCTGGTTATTTGCCGTGTCACGCTTTGCCCATGCGTGGATACACATCACCACAAATCGCATTCGCTATCGCCGGCCGGTATTCATAATAGGATATTCCAGCCTCGGCATCTTGTGGATGATTTTTGCCGCCCGCCTGGCAATTGACGGCTGATTTCGCGGCTATCGCAGACGGGCATAGGTTCCCTTGTGCGTCGCATCGAATGTGCGCACCAGTCCGCCAGACGAATTGAGCTTCAGCTTGAGCTGTTTGAATTTTCTGCCGCCGTGGTTGTTGCGCATTCTGCTCGTTGTCAAAACAACGGTCTCGCCAGCGCGTTTCCAGCAGCCTTCTGCAACCTCGTCTGCGGCACCATAGGTCATCATGTATTCAAACCGGCCATCGCGGTGAAGCCGGATTGCAGAACCGACTTCCATCACGCCCCGCAGTTCGTAAGTTGCCGCGAGACTGCCGTCGCCCTGCTTGCAGTCTGCCGCGTATGTTGGCACCGCCAGCAAACCCAGAGCCACCATTGTCGTGAACAGTGTGAACCTGACCGGCATTGCAATTCTCCTGTTTTTCCGCCGTCACGATGAAACCGGATTGTGGCAGGAATATTTGCATTTGCTACCGGCGAATTCCATTGATTGCCCTTGCCGTTTGTCCATGCGCCCATTACCGGTCCGGCATGGCAAGGAAACATGACGATGAGATTTGGCGGCAGGGTTGCAGCGGCAATAGAGATACTCGGGACGATGGCCACGCAGCACCGGCCGGCTGGTGCTGTGTTGAAGGACTGGGGTTCGGCCCACCGGTTTGCCGGTTCCGGTGACCGCGCTGCAATTGGAACGATCGTTCATGATGCCCTGCGTCGCAGGCGTTCCGCCGCGTTTCTGATGGGGGATGACGGCGCACGGGCACAGGCGCTGGGCGCGCTCATTTTGGAGTGGGGCCACAGCCCGGAATTCCTCAATGCATCATTTGCCGGGGATCATTTTGCCCCGGAACCGCTTTCAGGCGCCGAACAGTCCGCCATTGCAAGCAACAGTCCCGGCAATGCGCCGGATGCAGTCCGGGCCGACTGCCCCGATTGGTGCGCGCCGCATTTCAACGAGGCGTTTGGTACAAGCTGGGTTGCAGAGATCGCGGCACTTGCCAAGCGGCCGCCGTTGGACATACGTGTCAACACATTGAAATCAACGCCGGAAAAAGTACTGCGTGCGCTTGATCGTCAGGGCGCGTTCCAGTGCGACCTGACCGCAAATGCGCTCCGCATCGCCCCGACCGAAGGTGCCGGACGTCATCCGAATGTGCAGGCCGAGACAGCATTTCAAAAGGGCCAGTTCGAGATTCAGGATGCCGGTTCGCAAATTGTTTCCGAACTCACCGGCGCCGGGGCAGGTGAACAGGTGCTGGATTATTGTGCCGGTGCCGGCGGAAAAACGCTGGCCCTTTCGGCCATGATGGAAAACCGCGGACAGGTATTTGCCCATGATCTGGACAAGCAGCGCCTTGCTCCGATGTTTGAGCGCATCAAGCGCGCCGGTTGCCGCAACGTTCAGGCGATCAACGGGCCAGACGACCTTGTGCGCCTGCGCAGCAACGCCGATCTGGTGCTGGTCGATGCGCCGTGCACCGGTTCCGGCACATGGCGGCGGCGTCCGGATGCCAAATGGCGCCTGACTGGCGCGCAGCTTGAAAAACGCCAGTCCGAGCAGGCCATGATATTGGCCGAGGCGGCAAATTACGTAAAACCGGGCGGGCGCCTCGCCTATGTCACATGCTCGTTGTTTCCCGGGGAGAACACCGGCCAGATCCGGCACTTTCTGGCATCACGGCACGATTTTGAGAATTGCGATTACCTGGATATCCTCGAACGGAATGCCCCAATGGTTTCAGACCGCTGCCGGACAGGTGAGTACGGCATAACGTTATCACCACACCAAACCGGCACGGACGGTTTCTTTTTCGCGATGATGACCAGATTGCAGGGAACGGTGTGATGAGTGATTTCAAGCCGAAAGACCCGAATTTCAAAAGCCGGGTCGCGGACAGCTTTCATCGCCAGGCCGTCATGCGCACGATTGGCGCCGAACTGACCGCTGTCACGCCGGGCCGGGTCGCTATTGGCATGTCCCATGCGGCGGAACTGACCCAGCAACATGGTTTTCTGCACGCCGGAATTGTTGCCACTGCGTTGGATTCGGCGTGCGGCTATGCCGCGTTTTCACTCATGCCCGCCGATGCCGCTGTGTTGACGATCGAATTCAAGGTCAACCTTTTGGCACCGGCTGAGGGGAAAGGATTTTCCTTTGAGGCCGAAGTTGTCAAACCGGGGCGCACGATAATGGTGTCGGAAGGCCGCGCTTACTGTGTGGACGGCGGAGCCCGCAAACTGCTTGCGACCATGACCGCAACGATAATGGTCGTTTCGAACCGTGCCGGGCTGAAGGGGTGAATGCCCGTGCCGAACAAGCTGCTTAAACACGTAAACGGCTGGAAGGTGCTGTATCTGATGGCAGCCGAGCCGGAATACGGACCCGATCTGAAAGCCCGGATTTTACCGTTGATGACCGGGGTCGGTCCGGTGGAAGCGGCGGTCTCCGCAGCCACGCTGCTAGCCGGACTGAAAGCGGGTAAAAGTCTGCCGGATCTGGTCGTGTGTCTCGGATCGGCAGGGTCCGCCAGGCTGGAGCAGGGGACGGTGCACCAGGTTTCGAGTGTCTCCTATCGTGACATGGACGCCAGTCCGCTCGGCTTCGACAAGGGCAAGACACCGTTTCTCGACCTGCCTGCGACATTGGACCTGCCGCTGCATATCCCGGATATTCCCTCTGCCACGCTTTCAACCGGCGCAAACATTGTCTCCGGTGATGCCTACAATTCCGTCGCCACCGATATGGTGGATATGGAAACGTATGCGGTGTTGCGTGTCAGCCAGCATCACGGTGTTCCGCTGATCGGATTGCGCGGAATTTCTGATGGCGCAGCCGAATTGCAGCATCTGTCGGACTGGACGGAGTATCTGCATGTTGTCGATGAAAACCTGGCACAAGCAGTCGACAAACTGGAAGATGCCATCGGCCTTGGAACATTAGATCTTGGCGGAGGCCCGATGAAACCCGGCGTTCGCTAGCCGTGAAAACGGTAGCTGCATGACAAGCCGCCGCAACCTCAATCGCCCTGTACGCCGGCTTATTCGATGCGTGGCAATTGATCCCGGACGGGACTCGCTTTAAACGCCGCTCATGACAAGCTTGATCCATCCCGATTCCGTTCTCATCGTTGATTTTGGCAGCCAGGTTACACAACTGATTGCGCGCCGCGTGCGCGAAGCCGGTGTGTACTGCGAAATCATACCGTTTCAGTCCGCCGAGGAGGCATTTCACCGGTTGCAGCCAAAGGCGGTGATCCTTTCCGGCGGCCCGGCATCGACCACCGAAATGGAAAGTCCGCGCGCCCCGCAGATTGTTTTTGATTCCGGCCTCCCGGTGCTCGGCATATGCTACGGCCAGATGACCATGTGCGTCCAGCTGGGCGGCAAGGCGGAAGGTTCCGATCATCGCGAATTTGGCCGCGCCTTTGTCGGAGTCGAAAAGGCGTCGGCGCTCTTCGACGGTGTCTGGAAAAAGGGTGAGCAGCATCAGGTCTGGATGAGCCACGGCGATCGCGTGATCGAACTGCCCGACGGTTTCGAGGTTTTCGCGCGGTCCGATGGCGCGCCATACGCGGTTTTCGGCAACGAAGAGCGCAAGACCTATGGCCTGATGTTCCACCCGGAAGTCGTGCACACACCCGACGGTGCAAGGCTGCTCTCCAACTTCGTTCATAAAATTGCCGGCCTCAGCGGCGATTGGACGATGGCCGCCTACAAGGAACAGGCAATCGAGGCGATCCGCGCCCAGGTTGGCGACGGCAAGGTCATTTGCGGACTGTCAGGCGGGGTCGATTCCTCGGTTGCTGCGCTATTGATCCATGAAGCGGTTGGCGACCAGCTGACCTGCATCCTGGTGGATCACGGTCTGATGCGGAAAAACGAGGCAGCGGAAGTCGTCTCGATGTTCCGCGAGCACTACAACATCCCGCTGGTCCATGTCGACGCCATTGACACATTCGTGGATGCGCTGGAAGGCGAAAGTGACCCCGAACGGAAGCGCAAGACGATCGGCCGGCTGTTCATTGACGTGTTCGAGAAGGAAGCGCGAAAAATCGGTGGCGCCGGTTTCCTTGCACAGGGAACGCTTTATCCCGATGTCATCGAAAGCGTGTCATTTACCGGCGGGCCCTCGGTCACCATCAAGTCGCACCACAATGTCGGCGGCCTTCCCGAACGCATGAACATGCAGCTCGTCGAGCCGCTGCGCGAGCTGTTCAAGGATGAAGTGCGTGAACTCGGCAAGGAACTTGGCCTGCCGGCTTCGTTTATCGGACGCCATCCGTTCCCCGGTCCGGGACTGGCCATCCGTTGTCCCGGCGGCATAACGCGTGAAAAGCTGGAAATCCTGCGCGAAGCCGATGCAATCTATCTCGATGAAATCCGCAAGGCCGGCCTCTACGATGCCATCTGGCAGGCATTTGCGGTTCTGCTGCCGGTGCAAACGGTTGGCGTCATGGGCGATGGCCGTACCTATGAATTCGTCTGTGCGCTGCGGGCAGTGACCTCGGTCGACGGGATGACCGCTGACTTCTACCACTACGACATGGAGTTTCTCGGCCGCACCGCAACACGCATCATCAATGAGGTGCGCGGCATCAACCGTGTCGTCTATGATGTGACGTCAAAACCACCGGGAACAATCGAGTGGGAATAGGATGGGACAACGTTCACATCCCACCGGCCAACGGTTGTCATCCAGGGCCAATCAAACTGCGCAAGGATTAGGTTGGGCGCATGTCCTGCAAGACCGGCATATTGCCGGTCCCGGTCACCCTATGCGGCATTCAACAGCAGGCAGGTTTCACTGTTGAGAACTCCGGAAATCTCACGCACCTCGCGCAGTACCCGGTCGAATTCGGGAAGGTTGGATGTCTCGATACGCGCAACAAGATCCCAGTTGCCGTTCGTTGTGTGCAGACTTGCAATTTCGGGCAGTTTCCGCAGTGCAGAGGTAACGGCCCGGGCGAGATTGCCCTGAACCTCGATCATCATGACCGCGCTAATCACATCACCGCTTCCGGTTGCGTCAAGATCAATTGTAAAACGCTGGATGACGCCTCCGGCAATCAGCTTTTCCATTCGCGTCTGAACTGTTGCGCGCGACACGCCAAGCTGGCCGGCCAGGGTGGTTACCGAAGCGCGCCCATCCTTCTTCAAGACCGAGATCAGCCGCCTGTCAGTCAGGCTGAGGTCGCGCATGGCCGGTTTCTCCCATTTTGGTTAGTTGGGCTGTCGATATGATCAAATTATAACGCTTTTTGATCACAATTCCAACTATCTGAAACATTTCTTTCATCGATAATTGTCCGGGATAGTGACAACCCGAAGATTGAGTTCACGATGTTAAACTGTGCATTGGTCGGCGCACCCATTCAATCGGGTGCAAATCAGCCGGGCTGCGTCATGGGACCGGACGCATATCGTACTGCCGGCCTCGACGCTGTGATCCGCGGACTTGGCCACCGCGTTGAGGATCATGGAAATGTTGCCCCGGCCCCGTCGAGGGTACGGCCGCACGGCAACCGGAACGTCCAGTTTCTCGAAGAGACGGTGGCCTGGGCAGTTGCGCTGGAACGCGCCGCCTACCACGCGCGCTCCAAATCGGACACTGCGATATTCCTTGGCGGCGACCACAGCCTGTCCATTGGCACGGTTCCCGGCGTTGCCCGGTATGCCGCCGAAAACGGCCAGCAGCAGTTTGTATTGTGGCTTGATGCCCACCCGGACATTCACACCCTTGAGTCGACCACGAGTGGCAACCTCCATGGAACGCCGGTCGCCTACTTTACCGGCAACAATGGCTTTGGCGGCATCTATCCCGAGTTGAAAACAGCAATCGACCCGAAGAATGTCTGCATGATAGGAATCCGCTCGGTGGACGAGGCAGAAAACGAGGTTCTCGCAAATAGCGCGATCAGTGTTCACGACATGCGCTCCATCGACGAACATGGCATTGCCGCACCTTTGAACGCGTTTCTCGACAAGGTAAGGTCAGCCAAGGGTGCGCTCCATGTAAGCCTTGATGTCGACTTTCTCGAACCTGAAATCGCACCGGCAGTCGGCACGACGGTCCCCGGCGGAGCGACCTTCCGCGAAGCCCATCTGGTGATGGAAATGCTCTGCGACAGCAAACTGGTGACCTCGCTCGATTTGGTCGAACTCAATCCGTTTCTCGATGACCGCGGCCGCACAGCAAAACTCATGGTCGATCTTTGTGCCAGTCTCCTCGGCCGCAAGGTCCTGGACCGCCAGACAAGGAGCTATTGATGGCATCCGTGCAGGCTCCAACCGCGGTGTCCATGGTGCGGCCACACCGCTTTTGCTCCAATTCCGAAACATTCTCCGGCAACCGGTTTTCAACCCATGGCGGCCGTCATGTGCGCCCTGTCCGCTGCATGTCAAAAACCGTCCAATGCTCAGGAACAATGAGATGACAACACCGGCACCTTCCAAACTCGCCCTTGTCCCGTTCGTCAGCGTCGAAAACATGATGAGGATCGTCAACACCATCGGTCCGGCGCGGATGATCGCGGAGATTGCCGGCTATATCGAGGCTGATTTCCTTCGCTGGGACCAGTTCGACAAGACACCCCGGGTTGCTTCCCATTCCAAGGAAGGTGTGATCGAACTGATGCCGACCAGTGACGGCGAAACCTATGGCTTCAAATACGTGAACGGCCACCCGGCCAACATGGCCAGAGGCTTTCAGACCGTGACGGCCTTTGGCGTGCTTGCACGGGTCGATAACGGTTATCCGGTGCTTCTTTCCGAAATGACGATTCTGACGGCACTGCGAACTGCCGCCACATCCGCGGTCGCCGCCAAACACCTCGCACCCAGGGATGCCAAAACAATGGCGATGATCGGCAACGGCGCGCAGTGTGAGTTCCAGGCCATCGCGTTCAGGGAGGTGGTCGGCATTGACACCGTTCAACTCTACGATGTTGATCCCGAAGCCACCGCCAAGGCGGTGCGTAACCTGGCCGGTAGCGGCCTTCAGGTGATCGCCTGCGACAGCTCTGAGGATGCAGTAGCCGGTGCACAGATCGTGACGACCTGCACGGCCGACAAGCAGTATGCGACGATCCTGACCGACAACATGGTCGGTCCTGGTATTCACATCAATGCGATCGGCGGCGACTGTCCGGGCAAGACGGAGCTTCACCGCGATATACTGCTGCGTTCCGACATATTCGTCGAGTATCCGCCACAGACCCGGATCGAGGGCGAAATCCAGCAACTCGACGAGGATCACCCGGTTGTGGAACTGTGGCAGGTCATAAGCGGAAATCACAAGGGCCGGGTTTCCGACAGTCAGATCACGCTGTTTGACAGTGTCGGGTTTGCCACCGAGGACTTTTCCGCGCTTCGCTATGTACGCGACCAGTTGGACCGGACCGGGTGTTATGTCGAATTGGACATGCTTGCCGATCCCGACGATCCGCGCGACCTGTTCGGCATGGTGCGGAGAGCCAAGGAGAAGTCCTAGGGCAAACCCGGTACCGGTATTGTTTTCAACGGTCGGAAAAATGCGCCCGAATTGCCAAACGACAGCTAATTGCTAAGGTCGATAAATGCGTCAGCGGAGGATTGGCCGATGTCCCACAGCTTCGGTATTGCACTGTCCCTAATTATCCTGTCAGCCAATCCCGCGCCAGCATTTGCCCATGACGATATTCTTCCCGACGGGTCCGTCATCGGTATTCCGCCGACATACCACCAGGTTACCGGTGTTTCGCCAGGGGATGTCCTGAATGTCCGCTCCGGGCCGGCTGCCGCGTCGGAAATCATCGGGTCATTTGCACCCGGGGCTAAGCCGGTCGAAGTAATCGCGACCTACGGCAACTGGGCGTTCGTGATTGCCGATGAGCAGTCTGGCTGGATATCCAGATCCTATATTTCGGATATTGAACTTCCGCGCATTGCCGGCACACCGGTTCCTGTCGGGACCCGTTGTCACGGCACCGAGCCATTTTGGGGGTTGATCTTTACCGGCGACGGCGGGCTCGACTTCAGTGCACCGGACGAGGCAGGTATCAAGCTGCCGATCGTTGCGTCCGATGCGTTTGTTGCAAGACCGAACAGGTTTTTTGCCGTGGCGGAGGACACCAAGTCCCGCATGACCGTCATCGTCCAGGCAGGACAGCTTTGTTCGGACGGCATGAGCGATCGTGAACATGGCTGGGCCGTCGAAATCCTGTGGGAAGAAAATGATGCCGTGCGCGCAGCCTATGCCGGATGCTGCCACCGGGACATTGACGGCAATTAGCGAGAATGCTGCGCCGCAGCGTCAATGGTATTCGCGAATCATCATTAGATCATCTAAGGTCCGTCATTAGCGTGATTCATGGCTGAGACGCCTATTTTTCTCTGTTTGCGTCATAATTGAGTCGCTACCGAACCCGCCTGTTTGTGGTCTGGACATCACGCTGCTGGCGCGCAACCTCGCAACGCAAGGGATCCTGGCGCGGCTTTTCGGAGGAGGAGTTTCATGACTGATACAACAAATCCGGCACCGATGCCGGAAAATACCGGCTACGAGGTCGGACAGGACAACATCCAGGTTATGGGACTGGATATTCACAATCCGGTGTTCTTTGTTTCCGCCATCGTTATTGTCGGCTTTGTCATTTTGACGCTTATTTTTCAGGAGGGGGCTGCTTCGTTTTTTGGCTGGTTGCGTCCCGCGCTGACCTCGAGTTTTGACTGGGTGTTGCTGATGGCCGGCAATGTTTTCGTCCTGTTCGGTATATTCCTGATTGTCTCGCCGCTCGGTAAGATTCGCCTCGGCGGAGCCGACGCCAAGCCCGATTATTCCTACATGGGCTGGTTTGCGATGTTGTTTGCAGCCGGCATGGGCATCGGCCTGATGTATTTCGGCGTTTCCGAACCGCTCTCCCATTTCAATTCGTCAATTGGGGGAACCGCGGCAGAAGCGGGGGTCCGGACTGATTGGGCGCCGCTGGGCGCTGCTGCCGGCGACGCTGACGCGGCCCGCCGTCTTGCCATGGGTGCCACGATTTTTCATTGGGGACTGCATCCGTGGGCGATATACGCGATTGTTGCCCTGGCGCTTGCGTTCTTTACCTATAACCGTGGCCTTCCGCTCACGCTGCGCTCCGCGTTTTACCCGATCCTTGGCGAACGGGTCTGGGGATGGCCGGGTCACATCATCGATACGCTCGCCGTATTCGCCACGCTATTCGGACTTGCCACGTCACTGGGTTTCGGTGCCGAACAGGCAATGGCGGGGTTGAACTACCTGTTTGGTATCGAAATTACCGGC
>JAHEGF010000344.1 GCA_024645155.1 Phyllobacteriaceae bacterium
TCAACGTTGTTGATCCCAGATGCGGCGGCATCAAGCAGAATATCGACGAGGTGGTCATCGAGCAGATTGACCTCATCGACATAGAGAATGCCTCGATTGGCAGAAGCAAGCAGGCCGGGTTCAAACCTTCTGGTGCCGGTTTTAAGCACCTGTTCGATATGCAAGGTACCGACCACCCGGTCCTCAGTGGCGCTTAACGGTAGTTCAACCAGCGGCATAGGCCGCATCTCGGTTTCAAAAGTTCGTCCAGACCGGTAGCTGTCGGTGCATGAAGAGCAGAGATTGTCAACCTCGTCGGGAGCACAATTGTAGGGACAGTCTTTGACCACCTCTATCTGGGGAAGCACCCGGGCAAGAGCCCGGACCGCAGTCGATTTGCCGGTGCCCTTTTGACCGCTGACAAGGATTCCACCGATCGCCGGGTCGACCGCATTGAGAAGCAGGCCGGTCTTCAACTTTTCCTGGCCGACGAGTGCACTGAAGGGAAATATCTGGCGTTCCATGCTGAATTCCGATTGTAATAAACTGGATTCTGGTAAGACCACCCTGTATAGCATAGTGGGAAAACTATTACGAGAACAATCAAATATGGTTCCGATCACCACGGGAAAAGATTATACTGCGCTTCACATTCAGGTTGCTGTATCAATTCGACCTGTTGGTGATAGTGGCTCATCACCCACCCAAACTGCACGAGGAAAGCAATGAAAGTTATCATGGATCTGACCGTTTCCCCTTTTGGAGTCGGCTTGTCGGTTTCCGAATATATCGCCGCCTGCCACAAGATTTTCGACGAGGCAGATTTGCAGACCAATCTGCATGCCTACGGGACCAATATCGAAGGGGACTGGGACGAAGTCTTCGCGGCGGTAAAAAAATGCCATGAAACCCTGCATCAGATGGGGGTGCCGAGACTGACCAGTTCGCTCAAGGTGGGTACCCGGACCGACAGGGAGCAGACCATGGCTGACAAGGTTGACAGCGTAAAAACCAAACTGCAGTCCTGAATCGAAAATGATGGCCACCCGGCCTCGGGTAGACTTTCCCTGCCCCTGAGACGCTCCAGTTTTTGGGTCTGCCGGTTGCCTTCTCCGTCGATCATGGATATTTTATGTATATACACATAAAGTTGTCTCCCCTGACAATCTTGTTGAGGAGGATCTTATGAAGATATCGAAAATTCTTCTTCCGGTGGACGGTTCGATCTATTCAGACAATGCGGTAGAGCATGCCATCTACCTGGCCGGTCTCAGCGGTGCCCACGTGACCGCAGTGTGCTGCTATGAATGGCTCGGCGGGCTTACGGAAATCAACGGCACGATGATTGAGGAACTGAAGGCTAAGATGAGGCTGCAGGCTGAGTCGGTACTCGAGACGGCCGGACGAAAACTGGCCGACAACGGCATAACCTATGACACCAGACCTGTATCGGGAGCCCCCGGCACCATGCTCAGCAACCTGGCCAAATCCAGAGAGTTCGACCTGATCATCATGGGTTCCCACGGGCACAGCGATATCGCTGGACTGTTTTTGGGCAGTGTCACCCACAAGGTGCTCAACACCATTTACTGTCCGGTCCTGGTAGTGCCGGAGAGCGCTTAAAATAGATCTGCTCTATCAACAAATGTGGGCAGCAGTGTAAACAGAGCGACATAAGTTCAAGGCGCCCAGACAGGCAAGGAGCGAGCGAGGAGCTGGCGGAGCAGCCTGGTAGCGCTGTGAGCAGGCCCGCAGCGAGTAACACAGCCTGCGGGGATGGATTGGACTTTTGTCGTTATGTTTAGTGGACGATCATGCCATCCTCAAGCTCTATGGTTCTCTGTGCCAGGTCCGCATATGCCGGTTCATGGGTGACCATGACAATGGCCAGTCCATCACCATGAAGTTCGGCCAGTAATTGCATGATCTGCTCGCCGGTTCTCTTATCCAGACTGCCGGTCGGTTCATCGGCAAAGAGAATTTTCGATGATTTCACCAGAGCCCGGGCGATCGCCACCCGTTGCTGCTCCCCTCCCGAAAGGTTGCCCGGCAATCGTCTGGCTTTATCTGCCAGTCCAACCCGATCAAGACATTCCAGGGCCCGTTGCTCCAATTGCCTGGATACCGGTGCCAGCGATCCCATGAAGGGCAGCAGGGTATTTTCGAGTACACTGAGATAGGGCAGCAGGTGGTGAAACTGAAAAATCACCGAAAAATCTGATTTTCTGATCGTATTGAGCTGTTTCTCCGCCGCCGAGGTCAGATCCGACCCTCGATAATTGAGTGCACCGCTATCTGGCTTGACGAGTGTGGAGAGCACATTGAGCAGGGTCGTCTTACCGGAACCGGATCTGCCGACAATAGCTACGTAATCCGCCTCTTCGAGCCTTATAGACACTCCCTTCAAAACTGGAACATCGGCCCCCTCTGAGGAAAAACTTTTCTGTATATTCACCGCTTCAAGCATCATATCACCTTCTATCAAAGAGAAACCAGGGCCTGGGACGGCTCGATCGAACTGCCTTTCCAGGCTGGATAAAGCGCTGACAGGATGGTTATCAGTGGGAAGATCAGCGCGCAGACACCAAGTTGAGTGATCGAGAACACGGGACGCGCTACATCGGTGAGACTCAGGTACTCCAGAGCCTTAAGGCTGATTGCGTAGCCGGCCAGATAACCGATGCTGCCAGCGAGAAGGCCAATTATTCCAGCCTCCAGGCAGAAGATCAGAAAAATCCGTGATTGCCCGTAGCCCAGTGAGCGTAGAATACCGATATCTTTCTTCCGCTCATTGACCGCCGAGAGCATGGAGATTCCAACCATTGCCGAGGCCGTGACCAGAATTACCAGGCTGATGGAAAGCGCCAGTTTCTGGACGAATCTGACCGAGGACATGCGCTGATTGACGACGTTCTGAAGAGCAATGACAGAGGTTTTCGGCAGATTGGTCTGAATCTGAGAGACGATATCCTCTATCGGGCAGCCGGCACAAAGCGCCGCCACTTCAACAAAACTGACCGCTTCGGGCAGTCCTACCAGCTGCTGGAGCTTGGACAGATCCATCAGAATGACGCTGTCATCATCACTGCCGGTCTCAAACAGTACACCTGAAATAGTGAAGTGATGCCCCTGCATTGTCAACGTATCACCGGTCCCGAGACCGAGTTTTCGAGCAGCC
>JAHEGF010000345.1 GCA_024645155.1 Phyllobacteriaceae bacterium
TTGCTGCGCCGGTGGATGTCGGAATCATCGACAATGCGGCTGCACGTCCCCGGTAGAGGTCCTTGTGCATGGTATCAAGGGTCGGCTGGTCGCCCGTATAGGAATGGATTGTGGTCATCATGCCCTTGTCGATGCCGATAGCTTCGTTCAGCACATAGGCAACCGGCGACAGGCAGTTGGTGGTGCACGATGCGTTCGAGACTACGAGGTGATCCCTGGTCAGTTTGTCATGATTGACACCATAGACCACTGTCAGGTCGGCTTCGGCACCGGGCGCCGATATCAGCACACGTTTTGCGCCGGCTTCAAGATGCAACGCAGCCTTGTCGCGCGCCGTGAATATGCCCGTGCATTCCATGGCAATATCGATATCCAGTTCTCCCCATGGCAGATTTGCAGGGTCCCGCTCGGCAAAAACCTTGAAGCTCTCCTTGCCGACAGAAATCGTGTCACCGTCAGTCTTTACCTCGAACGGCAGGCGTCCGTGAACTGAATCGTAGCGCATCAGGTGAGCATTGGTTTCCACCGGCCCCAGGTCGTTGATGGCCACGATATCGATATCAGTGCGACCTGATTCGAAAATCGCCCGTGCGATGTTGCGGCCAATCCGGCCGAATCCGTTAATTGCTACTCTGACAGCCATGGGTAGAACTCCTGTAAGTGTCGTAACTTTTTGCGAGCCGGCTTTATCCGGCCGCTTGTATCCGCTTTTTTACCGCATCGGCGGCAGCTTCGGCTGTTATGCCGAAATGCTTGTAAAGTTCCTGATAGGGTGCGCTGGCGCCGAAACCTTTCATTCCGATGAAGATGCCGTCGGGACCTATAATCGCGTCCCAGCCCTGGCGAACACCTGCCTCAATGGCCACCTTCACCTGTGCGTCCCCTATCATTGACTGGCGGTATTCGGCGCTCTGTTCAGAAAAGCGCTCGAAAGACGGCATGGAAACCACGCGCGCAGAAATGCCGTCATCTGCCAAAAGCTCACGCGCTTTCAAGGCGATTTCCAGTTCCGAGCCGGATGCAAATAGTGAAACCGCCGCTTCCCCCTCGGCACCGGCGATTTCATAGCCGCCCCACCCGCACATGTTTTTCTCCGTGTATTTCGTCCGCAGTGACGGCAGGTTCTGCCGTGTCAATGCAATCGCCGAAGGCCGCTTGGCATCCTCCAGCGCAAGCTGCCAGCATTCCGCCGTCTCGGTGACATCGGCGGGCCGGTAGGTTGCCAAATTTGGCATCGCCCGGAGTGCTGCCATGTGTTCAACCGGCTGGTGGGTCGGACCATCTTCGCCAAGTCCGATCGAATCGTGGGTCAGTACATGGATGACACGGATGCCCATCAGGGCGGCAAGTCTGATCGCAGGACGGCAATAGTCCGAAAAGATCAGAAATCCGCCGGAATAGGGAAGCACTCCACCGTGCAGGGCCATACCGTTCATGGCTGCGGCCATGGCATGTTCGCGGATACCGTAGTGGATGTAGCGGCCAGAATAATCACCTGCAACGATCGGTGCGGTCTGGCTGGTCTTCGTGTTGTTTGAACCGCTCAAATCCGCAGATCCGCCGATGGTCTCGGGAACAATGCCATTGATGACTTCGAGCACCATCTCCGATGCCTTGCGCGTTGCCGTGGTCGGCTGTTCTTCAGCCAGCTTTCTCTTGTAACCGGAAATCGCATCGTCGAACCCTGCCGGCAGATCACCGCGCATACGCCGGTCGAATTCTCCGCGCTTGTTCTGGTCGGCATCTGCGAGGCGTTTTTCCCACGCTTTTCGTGTCTTCGTCGATGACAGGCCCGCCAGCCGCCACGCATCAAGGACATCGGAAGGAATGCTGAACGGATCCGCGTCCCAGCCAAGCGCCTTGCGGGCCCCCGCAATCTCCTCTGCCCCGAGCGGTGCCCCGTGGGCCTTTGCCGTGCCGGCACGCGTTGGCGCGCCAAAACCGATTGTCGTCTTGCAAGCGATAAGGGTTGGAAGGTCTGAGTTGCGGGCAGCTTCCAGGGCTGATGCAATTGCTTCGGGATCATGCCCGTCGCAGGAAGCCGTATTCCACCCCGAAGCACCGAACCGCTGGAGCTGGTTTGTGCTGTCGGTTAGAGACAGCGGCCCGTCGATCGATATGCCATTGTCATCGAAAAGCACAATCAGCTTGTTCAGTTTCAGATGCCCCGCCAGCGTC
The DNA here is from genome assembly GCA_024645155.1 of Phyllobacteriaceae bacterium. GTDB lineage: Bacteria > Pseudomonadota > Alphaproteobacteria > Rhizobiales > Rhizobiaceae > JAHEGF01. The sequence continues at coordinate 2,179 of JAHEGF010000345.1, forward strand.
AGGGCTTCCTGGCTGATCCCCTCCATCAGGCAACCATCACCAGCAAGTACGTAGGTATGGTGATCGACGATTTCGTCACCGAATTGCGCATTGAGGATTCGTTCGGCAAGCGCCATGCCGACACCATTGGCAAAACCCTGGCCAAGCGGACCGGTCGTGGTCTCGATGCCGGCGGCATGCCCGTATTCGGGATGTCCTGCTGTTTTGGAGCCCAGTTGGCGGAAATTCTTGATCTCGTCGATCGTCATTTCCTCATATCCGGTCAGGTACAACAGAGAGTAAAGTAACATTGACCCATGCCCAGCCGACAACACAAACCGGTCACGGTCGGGCCATGAAGGGTTTTTCGGATCATGTTTCAAAAACCGGGTAAACAGGACGGTGGCCACATCTGCAGCCCCCATAGGCATACCCGGATGTCCGGAATTTGCCTTCTCGACTGCATCCATTGACAGAAATCGGATTGCGTTGGCCATCCGGTCGTGTTTTTCGCGTGAGATCATGATTGCTCGCTGATTGTCCCCGGAGCGGTCATTGACAGGACGTTTTTCCGCTCTGAAAAAAGCAGGCGACACATAGCAGTTGGCGGCTGCGAGTCAACAAATCACGCCGGAATTCCGCCCTATTGCACGACTACCGGTCATTCCGGCGGCCGAATATGGGGGATTACGGTGCAGGATTTGTTGACGGGGGTTTCATGCCCTGCCTAATGTTTTACCGATAAGCCGTTCTGTTTGCGAACGATTCGGGCCGTAAAAAGAGTTTGGAACGGGAAAGATGGTCGAACAAGCCACGCTCAAACAGGTTCTTAACCGGATGTCGAAATCCCTCGACGCCCTTGAAAAGGCAGTTGACCTGCATGTTGAACAATCGAAAGACTATTCGGATGCAGAGGAAGAGGTTCAGCGCATGAACGCCGACCGGGCAAAACTGGCGCAGGAGCTTGATAATTCCGAATCGCGTGCCGAGCGTC
>JAHEGF010000108.1 GCA_024645155.1 Phyllobacteriaceae bacterium
ACATCTGGCCAAACATTTCCAGCAGTGAGGAAAGGTTCCGGTCATCAGGCCTGAGGTGAAAGACACCGGCACCGCCGTTTCCATAGAGTGGCTTGACGATGATATCGCCGTGCCGGGCTCGAAATGCGTCGATTTCGCTGCGATCACGGGTGATGACAGTCTCCGGCATCAGGTCGGGGTAGTCTGCGACAAATATTTTTTCCGGGCTGTTTCGCACCCAGAACGGATCGTTGACGACCAGGGTTTTCGGATGGATCCGTTCGAGAATATGGGTTGTCGTGATGTAGTTCATGTCGAACGGCGGGTCCTGGCGCAGTAATACCACGTCCATGGTTTCAAGATTGATGCTGCGTGCCTTGCCGAGCGTGAAATGATCGCCGGCGGTGTCGCGAACGTGCATGCCTTCGACATTGGCCACGACCTGTCCGTCACGCATCGACAGATGCGCCGGGGTAAAGTGGAACAGTTTGCAGCCGCGGCGTTGTGCCTCCAGGCAAAGAGCAAATGTCGTGTCGCCACCAATCGAAATTGACGAGACATGATCCATCTGGACGGCGATATTGTAGCTCATTTCAGTTTCTCCGGAGACGCATTGCGTGCCGATCACTCGACGCACGCCCCTGCCATTTAGCGCACGGTTTCATAAAGTCCAGTCCGGACAACCGGTTGACGGCTGCCGCCATTACATGAATCCGGCCGGATTGGTAAACGGCGGGACCAAATCGTTAACCGTGATCGGTGAATGCGAGCGTATGTGGATACGATTCCTAAGGGAATTTTTGACATATTTGAAAAAAGCCGGGCATTCAGTCCTGGCAGGGCGATCGAAAGAAATACCATGACCAATGCTGACATCGAAATCCCCGAGTTCAACCGGCGCTGGAGCGACCATGTTGATCCGGCGGAACTTGCCTTCACCGATCCGTTGACAGGTCTCGGCAACCGCAGGCGGTTCATGGACAAGATTCAGCGCCTTATCACGCAGCGCGCCGAAGATCCTGCCCCGTTTGCAATCGGCATTCTTGACCTCGACGGTTTCAAGCCAATCAATGATCTCTTCGGGCGTGCAGCCGGTGACTACATCCTGCAGCAGGTTGCCTTGCGCCTGAAAGCGGCGATGGATGAAAGAAACACCATGACCCGGCTGGGTGACGACAAGTTCGCCTTCATCGCACCGATGATGTTTCGCGACGCGGACGCCGAGGCTCTTGGCAAAATGCTGGTTGAAATCGTCTCTGCTCCCTATGACGTCGGAGAACGCACCGCGCGCCTTTCGGCCTCGATGGGATGCGCGCTTTTCTATTTCGGCGAGGATACTCCCGACGAGCTGGTCGGCCGTGCAGAAACCTCGCTGTATCATGCCAAGCGGACGGGCCGCGGCAGCGTCTTTGTATTCACCGAGGAAATGGCCGAACAAGCAAAGCGCCTGGCACGTATCGAGCAGGCTTTGCGCCGCGCCGTTTCAGCCGGTGAAGTCGAACCTCACTTCCAGCCGATCGTTGACCTGAAATCAACCGATACGATCGGATTTGAATGCCTGGCGCGCTGGACCGACCGGGACCTCGGATTTATTCCGCCCAACGTGTTCATTCCGATTGCCGAAGAACGCGGAATCATCGGTTCGCTGTCCAAACTCCTGTTGCGCAAGGCAACTATAGCTGCACGGGACTGGCCAAAGAACATGTTCCTGTCATTCAATCTCTCGCCGTCACAGCTTGTCGACCAGAATACCGGCATGCAGATTCTTTCGATCCTGGAAAAGACTGGGTTTGACCCACGCCGACTGGAAATCGAAATCACGGAAACCGGTGTCATGACCGATCCCGCATCCGCGGAGAAAATCGTCAACGATCTGAAAAGCGTCGGCATCCGCGTGTCACTCGATGATTTCGGCACGGGCCAGTCGAGTCTCGGCCGCCTGCGCGACTTCAAGTTTGACAAGCTGAAAATCGATCGTGCCTTTGTTTCCGAAATACTGCAGGACCGGCCTTCAGAACATATCATCCGTGCCATCCTTGCGATGTGCGAGGGACTGGGCATGGATGTCGTGGCAGAAGGCATCGAGGACAAGGGCCAGGCAGACCGCCTGGTCGAATTCGGATGCCGCGGCGGGCAGGGATATTACTTTGGCAAACCGATCGATGCCGAAGGTACACTGGGCTATCTGCGCGATACCTACCGCGGCGCATCGCACGCCAAGGCAATCTGACCGCCGCTTTTCAAACCGGATTGTTAATCCGGGAATTCTCAGCTAGCCGTGATATCCCCACAAACGGCGGAGAGGCGCGGTGCCCAGGCGCGAGCTTTTGCTCATCCATGAAAGTGAATCGACGTGCATCGACCGGCTGTCAGCGCTCGGATTTCACCGGGACCGGGCAATCGAAATCGCATCCTATCTGGCCCAGTCAACGGACATGGAAGAGCATTACCGTGCGCTTGAAGCAGCCTGTGCCGACTATGAGATCAAATTCCTTGCTGTTCATGCCGATCAGGCTGGAAAGGTACTGTCGGGGGCGGACAGGAGGAATACGCTTGCCTGGATCCTTACCGACGGGACCGGCTACTACAAAGGTACCGCTATCCGGCATCTGACCGGTCATTATGGCATTCCCACATTCGGTTCCGACACCGGCGCATTTTCCCTGTGCCCTGACAAGTTTCGCTCGAGCGCAATAATGTCGGCACTAGGTGTGCCGGCGCCGCAATGCGGCCTCGCCAGAAACGGCAAGTGGATTGTTCCACCGTCCAAACAGGCGCCGGACGGCTGGTTTGTCAAACCCAACAGCCTGGGCGCCAAGATCGGGATTGAAAGCGATGCACATTGTCACGATACCGGCGCGGCCCTTGAAATCAGCCGCCGCATCCATGCCGACTACCGTGATGACGCCGTGGTGCAGGTTTTTGCGCCGGGCAGGAATGCGCGCGCCAGTTTCCTTGCTGTTGATCCGCAGGCGGGCCTTGACGGCCTAGGAGTCGTGGAAGTTGATTCCGGCGGGGATTTTCAAACAATGGCTGACAGCCTGGCGCTTTACGGCAATACCGGGACGGCGGCGATCACTGCGGGGACCTACGTGGAGCCCGAACTCCGGCCTTTGAACAGCAAGGAAAGCGAGGCCGTCCGCACCATTGCGCAGCGAATGGTCGCTGGTCTCGGTCTGCGCGATGTCTTTTCCATCGACTTGCGCATCAGCGAAAACGGCGCCGTGGCAGCGCTCGAGTTCGAAGTTTCACCGGGCCTGCCGTGTTTCGATTTCCGCCATTACTGCCGGACCAGGTGGGATATGGACATTGCGCCGGCAATGGCTGCAGCCGCGGCGGCCAAATTCGCAAATGGCCGTTTCACGTAGAACTGAACAGTCTATATGCGGTCCAAACAGATTTTTGCGTGCCCGGCGCGTATGAAGCCCAGCTTGCGGGCCGCAGCCTTCGAGACGTCGATGATGCGGCCCCTGACAAAAGGTCCGCGGTCGTTGACACGGACAACGACCGAACGGCCGTTGCGTTTATTGGTTACACGGATTTTGGTGCCAAACGGCAATGAGCGATGAGCAGCGGTCATCGCCTCGGGATTCATGCGTTCACCGGATGCGGTTTTCGATGTCAGTGCATACCATGACGCCTTGCCGCAATCGTTTCCGGCGGCGCCTGCATGTCGGGCTGAACCCGCAGCGCTACAAAACAGAACCAGGAATGTCAGAATGATGAAACGCATCTTTGCGGTCCCCGAATTGATCGGTGGACGGGCTGAACAGAAAATGTGGCCATGGCGTGGCGCCGGTGCTCATCCCCGGTCACATCACGCTACAGCCTGTAATATTGCTTACTTCACTATCCGGAAAAGCCTGGCGAGAACTGCCGGTCAGCGGATCCGTTGTTACTGCAAACGCAAATTCACACCGGGAAAAGCTGCGACAATTGCCTGATGTAAATTCGCAGCCACGGCGTAAACTGATCGGGATTGCGCGCGATGCCATCACAAATCTCGTTGTAGGTCAGCCATCTGGTCGCCATTACCTCGGCGGGGTCGGGGTCGGGCAACACCTGTTCTGCATCCGTATGACCGACAAAAAGATGAACGTGTTCGTTCTCCGTGAGGCCCGACCCGACATCGGCGGAATACTTGATTTCTCCGGCGTGTTTGAGCGGAATGGAAAAACCGAGTTCCTCGACGATCCGGCGGCCGGCGCAACCGGCGATGTCCTCACCCCAATTGGGATGGGTGCACACCGTGTTGGCCCATAAACCGCCAGAGTGGTATTTCCCCAAGGCACGCTGCTGCAACAGCAGTTTTGTCCCTGAAAAAACAAAAATGGAGACCGCAAGGTGCAGATTCCCCCGAACATGGGCGTCAAGCTTTTCGACGGGATAGTGCGAACCGTCAGCTGCAATGGCAGGGATCATGATTTCCGGCATTTTCAACAGTTCCTAGCGGTCTTGCGGGCGGACCAACGATGCGTCCCGCCCGGTCAGGTAACCATCAATAGATATCGTGGATGGTGTTGTAGATATTGAACTTCCCTGTCGGTGTAACGAGGCGCTTGTCCTTGATAACCTTTTTCAGCGTGCGAGTCTTGTCGTCGACGACAACGATTGCGGACTCCTTGTCCTTGCTGTTCCACACCGAGAACCACACTTCCGTGCCGTCCTTGTTGTACTCGCCGTGAACCACGCGCCGGGCTCCGTCCGCAATGTCCGCCCATTCGGCGATAGGCAGTGATTCATAAGGCTTGTCGAGGTCGCGGGTGTCGAAGACAGCCACCGACTGGCTTATTTCCTCGTCCGGATTGAGCGGTGTGTCGACCCACAGATTGTTTGACTTGGGATGGGTCTTGATAAACAGCGAACCACCGCCCTGACCTTCAAGGGTTTGCACTACCTTCCACGCATTTTCCGGATGGCCCTCCGGGTCGGTTCCGATCAATACGATACTTTCATCACCGAGATGGCTGGTTGCCCAGACCGGACCGAACTTGGGATGGATGAAATTTGCCCCGCGGCCCGGATGCGGTGTCTGCCCGGTCTCTACCAGGCCGACCAGCTTGTTTTCCTTGGTATCAACAATGGCAACCTTGTTTGAGGCATTTGCCGCTACCAGAAAATAGCGCCCGCTAGCGTCAAAACCACCATCGTGCAGGAAACGGGCGGCAGCAACATTGGTCACCTTCAGGTTGGTGAGATCGGAATAGTCGACCAGCTTCACCTGCCCGGTCTCCTTTACGTTGACCAGGAACTCCGGATTGTAATGCGAGGCGACGATGGAGGCGACGCGTGGTTCTGGATGGTATTCCTGATTGTCCACGGTCATGCCGCGTGTCGACACCAGCTTGAGCGGTTCGAGCGTCGCGCCGTCCATGATGACAAATTGCGGTGGCCAATAGGTCCCGGCGATTGCATACTTGTCTTTCCAGCCCTCCATTTTCGAGGTCTCGACGGATCGCGCCTCGATCCCGACGTCAATTTCCGCGACAGTATCGGGAGATTTCTGCCAAAGATCGATAAGGTTGATCTTGGCATCGCGGCCGATAACGAACAAATACCGTCCGGATGCCGATGTTCGCGAAATATGAACCGCATAGCCGGTATCGATAATCTTCTTGATCTCGTAGGTCGTGCCGTCGATGAGGGCAACCTGCCCGGCATCGCGCAACGTGACGGAAAACAGGTTGTCGAGGTCCCAGTCGTTCTCGGGCTTGATCGGACGGTCTTCGACGGGCACATGCACTTTCCAGGTTGCCATCATGTCGGCCAGGCCGAACTCCGGCGGGGTTGGAATATCCTGAAGGACGAAGCGGGCCATCAGATCGATTTCATCTTCGGTCAATTCGCCCGATGTGCCCCAGCTCGGCATACCTGCTGGCGACCCGTAGGTTATGAATGCCTTGAGGTGGTCGATACCCAATTCCCTCGTGACTTCCGGCGTCAGGGGTTTGCCGGTTGCGCCCTTGCGCAACACGCCGTGACAGCCGGCACATCTTTCAAAATAGATCCGCTTTGCCTCCTGAAACTCCTTTTCTGACATGATCGGCACGCCCGGCTTCATGCCCGGCGGTTCCAGGGGAATGTTCTCACTGGGACCGCTTGGCGGCTGGACGGCGCCGCCGGTGTGACCGTCCTGGGAAATCGCATGGCCGGAGGAGATCAACACACCCACGGCAATCGCGGCCATACGCATGAACATCGACATGTTGGTTACCGGTCTCATCGATTTTTCCTCCAAAAGATTCCGCAAACAGACATATTTGCCGGTGAGCACGGCACCAGGCGGAGTGGCCGTCCTTGATCAAAATCAAGTACCGGAATGCGTAATTCCGACCGAAACCGCGGTATGTGCGCGGCAATTGTTACGGAACCGAAGCACCTGGTCTGTCTGTTCCCGATGGAAGCGATACCCGCGCCGGTTTCACCATTGCACGTGGAATTTTTTAGAAACGCCCGTATTCCGGGATTCAGGCGCAGCAAGTAGACAATGCTGGCAGAAGGGCGTCCCCGAGGGCTTGTGCCATTTTCCTGCTACACGGCAATCATCAGCATATGATCACGTTCACCAACACGCCGCCAAGCTGCCGCTTCGAAATGCCGCAAGTGATCTGCCGGATTAAGCGCGTTCAAGGCGTTGACGGGAGTCAATGCGGATGGGCGCCCAGACGTGAATGCAAACGGGCATCATGTGTCTTGAAGTGCTGGACAAACCAGGATTCCAGGCTGGCTGTCAGCTTGTCGACCATGGTGTCATTTGCGGCGTGATCATCCATGATGTCGCGAAGCTCGTCGAGGAGGCGTTCATGGTCGGCCTTGTGTTCGGCGAACTGATCATAGTGCCGGTTGCGCATGAAATGTTCCTCGAGTGCAAAATGCGCCGATATTCCGCGGAACAGGTCGCCGAATATTTCCTCGACGTCTCGCTTCGGACTGCTTGACGACAATTCCACCGACAGTTTGTTGACCAGATCTATAAGCTCACGATGCTCGTGATCCACCTCGGCAACGCCAACGCTGTAGCTGTCTTTCCATTCCAGTGCGGCCATTTCTTTCTCCAATGCAGTTTTGCATCTTCACCTGAAGACAAATCCCCCAGCGACGGGAACATAGTCGATCACAAAATTCTGCCCCGGCGCAAGAACCACGTCACGTTCAGCAGACTGATCAAATCCTTCAGTCCGAATTGTGTCGCGCAGGCGAACGGCAAGCTTGTGTTCGCCTTCAGGCAGGACAAACCGCTTGTAGACCCGCGACGGTCCGTCGCCGGCGATACCGCTTGGTGGCAGGTCCGCGGTGAATATGGTGCTGCCGTCGATATCGAGTTCGACATAGACGGGCGGGCGGCGGCGATCGCATACCTCTGTGCGTTTCATGTTTGCGGGAAGTTCCGCCTGCTCGGCCGGGCTGAGCTTCCGGCAACTGGCGCGGCGGGCAGCGCCATGGCTGAAAGAGAGTTTGAGAACCGCCGTGTTCTCGGGGATGGTCCGGTAAACCGGCCAATAAGACAGCACCGCCGCGCCTGCGGTCACCAGAACCGTTACCAGTGTGCTTGATATCCACCGCATTGCGGTTGGCTTGGCGTGGGCGGACGTCATGGCTGGGCTTCCGCAGTTTCGCGATTCGCGGGCGGAGCCGCAGGCAGGGTGCGTGGCGCATTGGCTCCGGCCTTGATGAGCCGCGCCCTGAATTCCGCGAGTTCGCTTTCCAGCCGTGGAATTTCGGTGGGTCCGGCCCAGATGGTGGCAACCCGCTCGCGCGGCACCCGGGCACGCAGGTAGGGATCGCGCTCTCCGGCAAAACGCTGGCGCGTCAACTCCACGCCCAACCGATGCTGGCAACTGCGTTCGCTGCATCCGGCAACCGCCACGCCGTCGGCGTGTCCGCGGCTGATGATGAAGTCGATGAGAGACGGCGGCGCCATGGCCACGCATGGCAGCACAATGGCGCCCGCAACGTTTTTGGCTGCACCATAGGCGCATCCGATGGTCAGGACCCGCGCGTCTCCTTCAAGCCCGGCGGCAATCTCCACAACCTGCTCACGCAACTGGCGCAATGGCAGATCGGGCAAATCTATTCCGGTGACAAGATCCGACGTACGGCGGAATGGCGAAGATGACGGGCAGGCGCCCATGCATATGCCACAGGCCACACAGCGATCGGGATCAACCCGGGCCTGCAGCGAAAACGGAGCGTCGTCCGTGCGCGGCACAAGATCAACCGCGGTGTAGGGGCAATCCTCGACGCAGCGCGCACAGCCATTGCAATGGTCGAGAACGACTTCCGCGGGCCTTGGTTTGCGCATCGGCGGCAACCACGGCATGGCAATCAGCACGATGGTAAACAGCGCAACACCGGCCCAAATCGTGCCATGGGGAACATAGTCGGCGAGCGGATAGAGCGGCAGGTAGAACCAGTCGATACCGACCTCCACGGGAACGCGGGCGAGATCAGCGGGTCCCTGCGACACGGCCGGTATGGCCAGGGACACGACAAGCAACGCGAGCGAAACAATGGCCATGACAGCGCGGGGCGGGTTTACACGCGCGCCGGTAATGCGCTGGATATGAATCCACATCAGCAGCAGCAGGAGAAGCGGGATCGCGATATGCAGGAACACCATCAGGGTGAAGAACCGGCTGGTGAGGCTTTCCGGCGTCAGGAAATTGCGTGCAATCGGCTCGCCGAAAATGGGCAGCCAGTCGAGAAGTTCGACGCTGACAATCGCAACATATTGCGCAAGCACATCCCAGACCAGCCAGTAACCGGTTATTCCTGAAATATAGACGAACCAGATCAGCGGTACGCCGGTAATCCAGGAGAACCAGCGGACGCCGCGATACCGGTCGAAGGCAAATTCACGCACGAGATGAACCATCATTACGGCGACCATCAAATCCGACGCGTATCGGTGAAAGCTTCGCAGTATCCCGGCATGAAACCAATGGTCATTGGTCATCCATTCAACCGATGTGTAGGCGTTGACCACCCCGGTATCAAAAAAGATGAACAGGTATACGCCACTGCCGGCAACAACCCAGAACAGGAACCAGCCCAGGGCGCCAAGCATGCCAAACGGATTCCAGGACGGTCCGAAGACCATATCCAGACCGCGCTCGCTCCGGTCGAAACCGCGCCGCAGAACGCGCCTCGTCAGATCAATCATGCAAGGTCCTTGTGATGAGCTCCGGTAGCCAGCAGCCGGCGATTGTTGCGCCACAATCGGAAGATGATAATACCGGTCAGGAGAAGAGAAAACCCGCCAATAGCAATACCGAAACCGATTGAGTAGTCATACCGGTATGCACCGGTCGCCGGATCGTAAACGGTGCACAGGAATTTTATACGGTCCACCAGATCATTGACTGCCAGCGAGCGGGTGGATGTCCCAAAGACCAGTTCTTTCAGGGGTTCGACGAAAATCTGGTCGGGAAAATCGTCACCATAGATGTGGCGGTAAACGGCTCCTTCGGCATCTATGATCGACGTCTGGGTGATGTGTTCGATGCCACCGGCCGCATTGCGAAAACTGAAGCCGAGATCGTCGAGCAATGCCGTGATCGTCCCGGAATCGGCTGTTGCCAGTTGCCAGCCGGCAACGTCAATACCTTGGGTATTGCCAAAGGCCGCCATCCGTTCCGGCGTATCATTACGGGCATCAAAACCGACGGTCAGCACAGCAAATTTACCGCTGCCGACGGCACCCTGCGCGGCCTTTACCGCATCCAGGAGACGCTGGGTGGTAACCGGGCATACCGAGGCGCAACTGGTGTAAACGAGGCTGATCGCGAGCGGACGGCCCCTGAACGACGCCAATGGCAACGCGGTGCCGTCCGAGCGGGTCAGAACATGCGGTCCAAGCTTGCCACCGATTGCCGCCTCGCTTCGTGCAATGACTTCGGACGGATCAAGCGGCGCGGACGTATCGCCAAACGCGGGTGCCTGTACCGCAAAGACACCGAGGAGCAGTATGATTTGGGCGGTCCATCGTCTCAAACAAACCATGTCGATACTTTATCGAGAAACACGCCGGTTGCCAGCAGGCAAAACTGGATCAGCGACGCCCTGAAATTGGTCATGGCCATCGCCGGGCCCGGAGCCCTGTAAAGCTGCCAGCTGCGCCAGGCAAACAAACCGCCTCCAAGAGCGGCACAGACCGCATACATCATACCCATTCCGTAAAAAACCGGCACCATTGAAAGGATTGCCAGGGTAACAGCATGGGAGAGAATGGCCGCAGTCCAGACTTTCTCAGGTTCGACCACCGGCAGCA
>JAHEGF010000346.1 GCA_024645155.1 Phyllobacteriaceae bacterium
TTCGTCGGATTTTGATCGCCACCGAGAGGTTTCCCATTGCCGGAAGTTTCACGATCGCGCGCGGCTCCAAAACCGAGGCTGTGGTGGTCACCTGCCGTATCACCGAGGGCCAGGCGAGCGGGATCGGCGAATGCGTTCCTTACCCGCGCTACAATGAAACACCGCAATCGGTGTGCGCCGAAATCGAGGCGGTGAATGCCGATTTGGCCAACGGACTGACGCGCGAAGAACTGATTCTGCGGATGAAACCAGGAGCGGCCCGCAACGCCGTCGACTGCGCCTTGTGGGATCTGGAATCCAAACTGTCGGGAACGCCTGTGCAAAACAGGATTTGCAGCACGCCACCCACGGCTTTGCCTACCGCAATGACCATAACACTTGGTAATCCGGAGCAGATGGCCGAAGCGGCGCGCCGCCTTGCCGATTTTCCGATCCTGAAGGTCAAGGTGGGCACGGCGGATGACACTGCAAGAATTCGTGCGGTTGCATCGGCAGCGCCCGCCGCTCGCATCATCCTTGATGCCAACGAAGGCTGGAATTCCGGCAATCTGCGCGCGCACATGGATGTCGCCGCCGAATGCCGGGTGCAACTGATCGAACAGCCCCTGCCTGCCGGTGACGACGCCATGCTGGGCGATATTCCCCATCCGGTGCCCGTATGCGCCGATGAAAGCGTGCACACCGCCGAGGGCCTCGATAGGCTCGTGGCGAGATACGACGCAATTAACATCAAGCTCGACAAGACCGGAGGCCTGACGGCGGCACTTGAACTGCGCAGTGCCGCACGGAAGCACGGATTTGCCATCATGGTCGGCTGCATGGTCGGCACGTCGCTGTCGATGGCGCCCGCCGTCCTGCTGGCACAGGATGCGGAATTCGTCGACCTTGACGGCCCGCTGCTGCTGGCACGAGACCGATCTCCGGCTTTGCACTATGCCGGTGCGCTGGTGTCACCGCCCGCGCCCGGGCTTTGGGGCTAGCGGCCATCCAGATGATGGCAGACCACCGCGAACTCGTGCTACCTTTACAATCAACGCATCATTTGGGGAGGAATACATGGATCTTGGAATTTCGGGAAAAAACGCCATCGTTTGCGCATCGAGCCGCGGCCTGGGAAAGGGCTGCGCACTGGCGCTCGCCGAAGCCGGCTGCAACCTGGTTATCAACGGCCGCGATGAAGCGGCGCTTGATGCGAGCGCCAAACAGATTTCTGCGTCATGCAAGGTATCCGTGACACCGGTGGCCGCAGATGTTTCCACGGCCGAAGGCCAGCGCGCGCTGCTCGCTGCGTGTCCGTCGCCCGATATCCTCGTCAACAACAATGGCGGCCCGCCGCGCAAGGATTTCCGCGACATTGACCGCGCAGCGATGCTTGAGGGCGTGGTGCAGAACATGGTCACGCCGCTCGAACTCATCCAGGCGACCATTGACGGCATGACGGAGCGCGGATTTGGCCGCATCGTCAATATCACGTCGCTGTCGGTCTACATGCCGATCGAGGGCCTTGATCTTTCATCGGGCGCGCGCGCCGGGCTGACCGCATTTCTGGCCGGGGTGTCGCGCACGGTCGCCGGCTCGAATGTCACGATAAACAATCTCCTGCCCGGCAAGATGGACACTGACCGCCTGCGCGGCGGCATGACCGCAAGTGCAAAGGGCCGCGGCATTTCCTTTGATGACGAAGCCGCCCGCCAGGTGGCCGAAATACCGGCAAAACGTTTCGGCACCTATGAGGAATTCGGCCAGGCTTGCGCATTTCTGTGCTCCGCCCATGCCGGATACATCACCGGGCAAAACCTGCTGGTAGACGGCGGACTTTATACCAGCGCCTTCTAGGCGCCGGTATCCGGCAGGTCATTCCGCCGTTTCAAGCTTGTCTTGTGTCCCGCGTTCAAAGTCGCTGGCATCATGGCGTTCGTGCAGTTGCATTTTCGCATCCCCCCAGGTCCGGTTGACCATGCGCCCGCGCCGCACAGTATCGCGCTTGGCGATCTCGTTTGCCCACCGGATAACATGGGTATAGGTGTGGGTCTGCAGAAACTCTGCCGCTTCGTAGACGGTATTTGACACCAGACCGCCATACCAGGGCCAGATCGAAATGTCGGCAATCGAGTATTCGTCGCCCGCCATGTAACGGTTGCCGGCAAGATGACGGTCGAGCACATCGAGCTGGCGCTTGACCTCCATCGTGTAGCGGTTGATGGGATATTCGTAACGCTCCGGCGCATAGACGTAGAAATGGCCAAATCCGCCGCCAAGAAACGGCGTCGCGCCCATCTGCCAGAACAGCCATGACAGGCATTCCGCGCGCTTGGCAGGATCGGCAGGTATCAATGCGCCAAATTTTTCCGCCAGATACAGCAGTATGGCGCCCGATTCAAAAACACGGATCGGCTCGGCGCCGCTGTGATCCACCAACGCCGGGATTTTCGAGTTGGGATTGGCCGCCACAAATCCGCTGCCGAACTGCTCCCCGTCGTTGATCCTGACAAGCCAGGCATCATATTCGGCACCCTTGTGCCCAAGCGCCAGCAGCTCTTCGAGCATTACCGTGGCTTTCACGCCATTGGGTGTGGCCAACGAATAAAGTTGCAGCGGATGCCGCCCGACGGGCAGTTCCTTTTCATGAGTCGCACCCGCGATCGGGCGGTTGATTTTCGCAAACCTGCCCCCGCTTTCCATGTCCCATATCCAGACTTTAGGCGGCTTGAATGATGTTTTCCCGGTCATTCGGTCGCTTCCGTTGTTTGTACGCGGTGGCTGCAGACGTGGTCCTTTTGCCTGTTAGCATCGAACACCGCAACTCAATAGGGTTGAGCGAAACACTTTTTCGAGTGTTGTGCCAGTGCGGCAAAACCGGCCGCCGTTTCCCGCTATTTGCAAATCACCTCTTGCAGTGCGCTTGCCGGGACCGTCTAATGCCCCAAATGACTGGAAAAATTCGATAACAGGTGCGCAATTACATGACCAAGAAAAAGACCAAAGCCCGCAAACCTGCCGACCTGGCCGAAAACGCCCTGTTTTATCACCAGTATCCGGTGCCGGGAAAGCTTGAGATCCAGGCGACCAAACCGCTTGGCAACCAGCGTGACCTGGCACTTGCCTATTCACCGGGTGTCGCAGCCCCCTGCCTGGCAATCAGCAA
>JAHEGF010000004.1 GCA_024645155.1 Phyllobacteriaceae bacterium
CGTTTCGAAGGCAGCGCACAAAACGGTCAAGGCGGTTGGCGAGGACATCGAGAAACTGGCCTTCAACAAGGCGGTCGCCCGCCTTTATGAGTTGGTCAATGAGATAGCGACTCCGATTTCGGATGTTGCCGCCGCAAAGGCGGACGCGCAATTGGCAGGCGCAATCAAGGATGCCGCTGACAAACTGGTGGTGATGATTGCGCCGATGATGCCCCATCTGGCGGAAGAATGCTGGAAGGCCCTTGGCCATGACACCATGGTGGCGACGCAGCCTTGGCCTCAGCACGATGCGGACCTTGTCACCGATGATGAGGTCCTCCTGCCGGTACAGGTCAACGGCAAGAAGCGTGGTGAATTGACAATCGCACGCAACGCGGATCAATTGGCAGTCGAAAAGGCAGCACTCGCGCTCGACTTTGTGCAAAAGGCGCTTGAAGGGCGGAAGCCACGCAAGGTGATTGTGGTGCCGCAAAGGATCGTCAATGTCGTTATCTGAATTCATTTCGCAGAAACAGCGGGCGATGGGCAGGCTGATATTGGCTGGAGTGGTGTTGGTGTCGCTGCCGCTTTCCGGCTGCACCGTGCGCCCTCTTTACAGCACAGATTCGACCGGAACCCTGCGTTCGGAAGTCTCTGCCCTGCAGCAGATCATCATCAAGCCGGCAGACACACGGCCGGAACTTGAAGTGCGTAATCACCTGATATTTCTTTTGAACGGTGGCGCGGGAATGCCTGCCGAAGCGCCCTATTCGCTTGAATTGTCAGTTACCAGCCGCACTGCAAATGCGGCACTGGTCCAGTTGATAGCAGATCCAACCGAAAATGAGGGCCAGCCGACAGCAGGCGTGGTTCACATGAAATCGAACTATGTCCTGACCGATGTTCGAACCGGTGACACGATTGGCAAGGGGCAACGTTCGGTAGCGGCCAACTTTGACCAGCCACGGCAGGAATTTGCGATAGCGCGCGCCGAACGCAATGCCCAGGACAGGGCAGCGCGTGAGCTTGCCGAATTGCTGCGGCTTGCACTGGCACAGGACATGGAGCGGATTGCCACCACAAATTAATCCCGGCATCCGTTCCGGTTGCCGGTCATGCCGCGCCGTGTTCAAATCAGCTAGAAACGCGGTTACGCGGCGGCCTTGTTGAGCCACCGGCTTGCGATCTCTGCGAGCTTGTCGGGTGAAACCGGTTTCGACAGGTAGTCGTCCATGCCGGCCTCAAGACACCGCTCCTTATCACCCTTCAGGGCATGGGCGGTCACACCGATGATCGGGGTGTGATGTCCGGTTGCGCGTTCAACTTCACGGATGGCTTTCGTTGCCTCCAGTCCGTTCATCTCCGGCATCGAAACATCCATCAGTATGATCTTCGGGCTCATTGCACGATGGACATCCACCGCCTTTTTGCCGTTGCCGACAATCTTGTAGCTGACATCGAGCTCATCGAGTATTTGCGAAAAAACCATCTGATTGACTTCGTTGTCCTCGGCCACGAGGATTTCGAGGGGAACGGCGTTCTTGTGTTCCAGACGCGGCTGCAGTGTTTTTTCGTTTTCCGGATCAGCGGCCTTATGAGGTGGTTGCGACCGGAGCTGCAGGGAGCGCATGCGTTTTGCCATTTCGGCGAGCGGGGCGGCACCCGCTTTCTCCGGTTCGCCCTTGGTGTGATGCAAAACGCTGACAATGGTCTCCAGCAATAGCGAAGAACGTGCCGGTTTGGTCAGATAGGCAGCAATCCCGTATTCGTCGGTCAGATGCCTGAACTCACCCTGATCAACTGAGGTCAGTAGCACAATCGGGATGCCGGCATGAGCCGGATTGGCGCGGATTTCGCGGGCGACATCTTCGCCGTTCATCCCCGGCATCTGGTAGTCGAGAATAATGCAGTCAATCGGTACCGGCAGTTCATAGGACCGCTTTACGACGGCCAGACCGACCTTTCCGCTTTCAGCGGCTGCACAATCGAAATTCCAGCTGCGCAACTGTTCGACCAATATGTTGCGATTGACCGGATTGTCATCGATGATCAAGATTCGCGATCCCGATACGTCCAACGGTGCGGTTTTACGCGGATTGAAGTCCTCGACTATTTCCAGCGGAACCGTAAACCAGAAAACGGTTCCCTTGCCGACCACACTTTTTGCCTGAATTTCGCCACCCATCAGGCGGATCAGCCGCGATGCAATTGCAAGGCCAAGACCTGTTCCCTCGTGCCGCCGTGTCGACGATGCGTCGACTTGCGCGAATTTCTCGAAAACGGACAGAAGTTTCTCTTCGGGGATGCCAATCCCGGTATCTTCAACCCTGACAGTCAGATGGACGATCCTGTCTTCGGCCTCGCCGGACACGTCAACCAGGACATGACCGGAATCGGTGAATTTGACGGCATTGCCTACCAGGTTCGTGATCACCTGTCGAAAACGGCCGATGTCGACATTGACCACTTGCGGCAGGTCGGGAGCGATGCGGACGATCAGTTCCATGTCCTTTTCGGCAACACTCGACGAGACAAGCGTGGCGACATCTTCCACGGCTTCACCGAGGTGGGCAGGTGCCGGGTCAAGCTCCAGCCTGCCGGCATCGATTTTCGAAAAGTCGAGTATGTCGTTGATGATCGTCAAAAGGGCATTGCCCGACTTGACGATGACATCGACGAAGGTGGATTGCCGGGAATCCAGATCCGACCGTGCAAGCAATTCCGCCATGCCCAGGACACCGTTCATCGGCGTTCTGATTTCATGGCTCATGTTGGCCAGGAACTCCGATTTCGAGCGATCGGCCGATTCGGCTTTTTCAAGCGCGGTGCGCGTTTCCTCATGGGCTTCCTTCAGCTTCTTTTGGGTTTCGGAAATGTTGCGCTCCATGGGCATGAAGACAAATCCACCGATCAAAATCCCGACGAAGATCACAAGGGCGCCGGTGATCATCAAGACATGCTGCAAAACGCCGTAGCTGTTAATCGTTTCGTCCTGTAGCGTCGTGGTGACGCTGGCCAGTGTTGGGGCTATACGGGTCGTTGCGATTTCGTTGACCTGGCCAAATATCCGCTTTGGCGCCCGGCCGGAATAGGCTTGCATGGTGTCGAGCCGGCTGGCGAGGCCAACAAATTCCTGAATGTCGTCACGCAGGCTGGTTTCCTGCGCGCCAGCCTTCCAGTTACGAATGCCGGAACCGGCCTCATCCCCTTCCCATATCTTGCGGACGGAAGCGGGCATGGAGTTGCGCTTGAACATTGCGGTTTCATCGGTAATCCCGGCAGCATGCCCATCGCCTTCTGTCGATGAAATGCGTGCTGACTCACTCATCACGATGTCGCCGTCTGCGGCCCATTCCAGTGTCTGGTAGGATTGGCGCGCGCGCTCCACGGCATTGCTCAGACGCTGCTTCAGCCCGATGATTTGCTGCTCGTAGTCCTTGCTTCTGCTGGCCGGTCTTTCATTTGCGGCGGGAGCCGGGTTTTGTGCGGCCAGCGCCTTGAACAGGGATTTTTCGGCTTCGGAGAGCTGCGCGGTGTTTTCCAGTTGCGCAAGAATCAGCACCAGATCGGATGTTGCTTCGGCCATAGTGCTGATCACTGCACCAAAGCGGACCTTGTTCTTTTCCGTTTCCGACTGCCAGTTGATATATCCGCCGCCAGCAGCAAGCGCGAGAAAAAAACCAATCAGTACAATGGTGATACGCGTGCGCAAATACCCGCGCGTGATCTCTGGAGACATAAATGCGACCTTCGCTGAAATTTTAGCGATTATCGTCATCATCTATTAAGGGCGGCTTAATCCCGGCGGCAGATCAGATGCCGGTCCAGCAGCGGTTTCGAGGATGGTCGAACGGCGCCGCCTCCGAAGGATCAGGCGATGGACTGGCCGGTCTTGGCCCAGTCATTCAGGAATGCCTCAAGGCCCTTGTCGGTCAGCGGATGTTTGACCAGGGCCCTGAGGGTGCCTGGCGGTATGGTTGCCACGTCTGCACCGATCAGGGCTGACTGCTTGACATGGATCACGGTGCGGATCGAGGCAGCGAGGATCTTGGTCGAAAACCCGTAATTGTCATAAATGGTGCGGATTTCGCCGATCAGTTCCATGCCGTCGGTGCCCATATCATCGATGCGGCCGATAAATGGCGATATGAAGGTCGCGCCGGCCTTGGCGGCGAGCAACGCCTGATTGGCGGAGAAACACAGTGTCACATTCACCATGTGGCCGTCGGAGGTCAGCGCCTTGCAGGCCTTCAGTCCCTCAAGGGTCAAAGGCAGTTTGATGCAAACATTGCCGGCGATCTTTGCGAGCACGGCTGCTTCCCTGATCATGCCATCATAATCAAGCGCGGTAACCTCTGCGGAAACCGGGCCATCGACAATGCCGCAGATTTCTTTGGTCACTTCCATGATGTCGCGGCCGGATTTCAGTATCAAGGAGGGATTTGTGGTCACTCCATCGACCAGTCCCAATGCGTCAAGTTCCCTGATTTCGGTAACATCTGCTGTATCGACAAAAAACTGCATGCTTTTTTCTTTCCTGGCGAATTGTGGCGCTTGGCGGGTTGCTGCTTCCCCTTAAACCAAACTCCGGGCAAGGTCACGCCATGGAAAAAGATTCGGTCACTCCGTCCACCGTCCCTGTTTTGGTACCCATGCCGGCCGACCGGCCGTTCTCCTATGGTGTGCCGGAAGGCGTGCATGCCGTACCTGGTTCGATCGTAGCCGTACCGCTCGGTCCGCGCATCGTTGCGGGCGTGGTTTGGGATGGTCCGGCCGATGAGGTGGACCCTAGCAAACTGCGCAATATCGAGACTGTTTTCGAATGCCCGGCGCTGGGTGCCGAATCCCGGCGGTTTGTCGATTGGATAGCCGACTACACGATTTCCGCTCCGGGCATGGTTGCGCGCATGATATTGCGGGTTCCAGGCGCATTTGATCCCGAACCGCCAACACCGGCCTTGCGCTGGACCGGACGCGAACCGGAGCGGATGACAGGTGCGCGTCACCGGGTGATGGAAATTGCACGTGACGGCATGGCATGGAGCCGGGGTGGTCTGGCGCGCTCCGCCGGTGTATCCCATTCGGTGATTGACGGCTTGACCAGTCAGGGTGTGCTTGAGCCGGCGCTGATCCCGCCGCATCCGGTGGTAGCAGCGCCGGATCCCGATTACAGCAAGCCCGATCTTTCACAAAACCAGAGGCCGGTTGCCGATGTTCTGACCGGAAAGGCAAAGGCGGGCTATTCGGTCGCGGTAATCGACGGGGTGACCGGTGCGGGCAAGACCGAGGTCTATTTCGAGGCCGTGGCAGAGGTGTTACGAGCGGCCAAACAGGCGCTGATCCTGCTGCCGGAAATTGCGCTGACCCACGCGTTTCTGACTCGGTTTGAGGACCGTTTCGGGGCGAAACCTGCGGAATGGCATTCCGGACTTGCGCCTAGAACGCGCGAGCGGGTGTGGAGGCAGGTTGCAGAAGGCCAGGTCCGTGTCGTGGCGGGTGCCCGCTCGGCGCTATTCCTGCCATTTGCCGATCTCGGGCTGATCGTCGTCGACGAGGAACACGACAGCGCCTACAAGCAGGAAGACGGAATTTGCTATAACGCGCGGGACATGGCGGTGGTGCGCGGCCATATCGGCAAATTTCCAGTGATATTGGCCTCGGCAACGCCGTCAGTTGAGACTCGGGTCAATGCCGAACGGGGCCGTTATCAGCGCCTTGTTCTGGCCGACCGGTATTCCGGCGCCGAACTGCCGGAATTGCGCGCCATCGATATGCGGCGGCACCCCCCCGAACGCGGCAAGTTCCTATCTCCAGTGCTTGCCGGCCATGTTGCAGATACACTGGAAAGAAAGGAGCAGACCTTGCTGTTCCTGAACCGGCGCGGATATGCACCACTGACACTGTGCCGGGTTTGCGGCCACCGGTTCCAGTGTCCGGATTGTTCGGCCTGGCTTGTCGAACACAGGTTCCGCGGCGAAATCCTGTGCCATCATTGCGGCCACCGGGAAGCCAAGCCGGAAGCCTGTCCGGAGTGCGGAACTCTTGATCATCTCGTTGCCTGCGGGCCGGGCATAGAACGAATAGCCGAGGAGGTCGACTTATTGTTTCCGGACGCCCGCACCATTGTCCTGTCGTCGGACCTGCCGGGCGGTGTCAAACGCATGCGGCTTGAGCTTGAGGCGATTGCGGACGGCGCTGCCGATATCGTCATCGGCACGCAACTGGTCGCCAAGGGCCACAATTTTCCGGGCATGACACTGGTGGGTGTCATCGATGCCGACATTGGCCTGGCAAACGGCGATCCGCGTGCAGCAGAAAGAACATTCCAGCTTCTGAGCCAGGTAACAGGGCGGGCCGGCCGTTTCGGCAAGCAGAGTCAAGGCCTGATCCAGACCTACCAGCCTGACCACCCGGTGCTGCAGGCAATTATCTCTGGTGATTCAGAGGCATTCTATTCCCGCGAAATCAACGAGCGCGAGCGCGGTCACCTGCCGCCGTTTTCGCGAATGGCCGCACTTGTTGTCAGCGCTGTTACGAGACCGGAATCCGAAAACCATGCACGCGCACTGCGCCGCGCCGCGCCTTCCGCAGAAGGTATTGAAATCCTCGGTCCCGCAGAAGCGCCGTTGGCTCTCATTCGTGGCCGTTTTCGGTTCAGGCTTCTGGTGCAGGCCAATTTGCAGGCCGATATCCAGGACTATATCCGGGCGATGATTGCCAACGCGCCCAAGCCGAAAAGTTCCGTTCGTGTCACCATTGATGTTGATCCGCAAAGTTTTCTTTAACAAACGCAGTAACCGGAAACAGCAGCCGCAGTTGATTTTGGCTACGGTTCGCGTTTCACTTTCCCGGCAATATTCGCAGAATGGAAATGAAAACCGGATTGAACCAATGGTGAAACTGCTGTGCCCGACCCGACTGGTACTGGTTCTTTCCAGTATGTTTCTCCTGTTGCCGGCGCATGGCGAGCAACCAAATGGACCGCAGATCGGGGATATCAACTGGTATCTTGCCGATAGTTACTGCAATTTTTTCAGGACCGGGCACACATTTGAATACGACGATCCGGCAAGCTGGCAATTTGTCTTTCTGACCAGCCTCGTATCGGATAGCAAGATCACGTCGGAAAGGGGATATGCCCGCATCAATGGCGTATTGCGCGAACTCGAGCTTGTTGAGAGGACGCTGACCGATTTCGGCGAACGCCGCCTTTACCGCACCTATGGTGATGCTCCGGTCACGCTAACTGTAACCATGCACACCGGGGAAAAAGGAAGCGAACACACGAACTACACCGGCACAATCAATGCGCAGGGCCCCGGAGGCCAGACATCGGTTTCTTTTGCAGGAGATTGCGGCGTGTGAGGTGACGGTGCGCGTTGATTAATGGGGCTACATGATCCAAGTATCGGCTGATGCGCCATCTGGTAACGCGATCCGGACACATGGGGGCTGAACGATGATCGAACTTTACTGGCCTGTTTCCAACGGCGAATGGCTGGCGTGGAGCGTAGCGGCGGCAACCGGGTTTTTTGGCCTGGTCATGCTGTTTGCACCACGCTACAGCCTGCGCCTGTTGCGGTTACGAACGTCGCCGGACCGACCCGAAGCGGTGTCGGAGGTCCGTGCGACCATGGCAGGGTTTTATATCGGTCTTGGCGGGGCATGCATTCTGCTGCACCCGCAGCCGTTGCTTTACCTGACGCTGGCGGCGGCGTGGGCGTTTGCATTTTTCGGGCGGTTGCTGTCGATCATGTCGGACCGCGGCAATACACCCTACAACTGGGTGCGATTGCTCATTGAAACTGTTTTTGCCATATTGCCGGGCGGTCACGCGCTTGGTTTCTGGTAAGGGGCAGTGGCACAGGCCGGCCGGTCCGGCAAAGTGCGGCAATAGGGGGCCAAACCTGTGGCCACAACGTGTTGCGACTCCTGAAAGCCTGTGCTAGACGGCAGACGAATTTCGGCTTTGAGGGATTGTTTTTTGAACGTTCTCTCCAAAATAAGCAAACAAAGACAATGATTTAGCTTTTAGCTATCAAGCTAGAGCCGAATCTTGGAGACATCAAGGCGGAGAACGGGTACCCGTGGCAAATTCTGGCTCGCAAGTTTCTGGGGTTGCTGAACGCTATGCGAACTCTTTGTTCGAGCTCGCGCTCGAATCGAAATCTGTTGAAAAAATCGAAAAGGATCTGGCCCGGTTCGAGGCGCTTCTGGACGGTAGTACCGATCTGCAGCGGCTGATCAGGAGCCCGGTTTTTTCTGCTGACGATCAGTTAAAAGCCATTTCCAAGATTTCCGACAAGGCCAATATCACCGGCATTGTAGGGAATTTCCTGCGCGTCGTCGCCCGCAACCGCCGCCTGTTTGCGGTTCCGGCCATGATCCGCAACTTTCGCGCCAGGGCAGCGCAAAACCGTGGAGAAGTCGCCGCCGACGTGATTTCGGCGCATGATATGACTGCGGAACAAATAAAGACACTTGGCGCCGCGCTGAAAGGCGTAGCTGGAAAAGATGTCGCGATGAATATCACTGTCGATCCGTCACTTCTTGGCGGAATGATCGTGAAAATCGGATCGCGGCAGATCGACACTTCGCTCAAAACCAAACTCAATTCGCTTAGGCTCGCACTTAAAGAGGTCGGCTGATGGACATCCGTGCTGCGGAAATTTCCGCGATATTAAAAGATCAAATCAAAAACTTTGGCAAGGAAGCCGAGGTGTCCGAAGTTGGGCAGGTCCTGTCTGTCGGTGACGGTATTGCCCGTGTCTACGGCCTCGACAATGTCCAAGCTGGTGAAATGGTTGAGTTTCCAGGCGGCATTCGCGGCATGGCGCTCAATCTCGAGGCCGACAATGTCGGCGTGGTCATTTTCGGTGCCGACCGGGACATCAAGGAAGGCGACACGGTCAAACGGACCGGCGCGATTGTTGATGTGCCTACCGGACCAGAACTGCTCGGACGCGTGGTTGATGCTCTCGGCAACCCGATCGATGGCAAGGGCCCGATCAATGCCAAATTGCGTGCCCGTGTTGACGTCAAGGCGCCGGGTATCATTCCGCGCAAATCGGTGCACGAGCCAATGTCAACAGGCCTGAAGGCCATTGATGCCCTGATCCCGGTTGGCCGCGGCCAGCGCGAGTTGGTGATCGGGGATCGTCAGACCGGCAAAACCGCGATCATTCTCGATACGATCCTGAACCAGAAAGCCATTCACGACAAAGGTCCGGAGTCGGAAAAGCTTTACTGCGTCTATGTCGCGGTTGGCCAGAAGCGCTCGACGGTTGCACAGTTCGTGAAGGTTCTCGAAGAGCGTGGGGCGCTCGAATATTCGATCATCGTTTCGGCGACCGCTTCCGACCCGGCACCGATGCAGTTTCTTGCCCCTTTTGCCGGCTGTGCAATGGGCGAGTATTTTCGCGACAATGGCAAGCATGCGCTGATCGGCTATGACGACCTGTCGAAACAGGCAGTGTCGTATCGCCAGATGTCGCTGCTGCTTCGCCGTCCGCCGGGACGGGAGGCCTATCCGGGTGACGTTTTCTACCTGCATTCGCGCCTTTTGGAACGTGCGGCAAAGCTCAACGAAGATAATGGCGCCGGTTCGCTGACCGCGCTTCCGGTCATTGAAACCCAGGGCAACGACGTTTCGGCGTTCATTCCGACCAACGTCATCTCGATCACCGATGGCCAGATATTCCTTGAAACAGACTTGTTCTATCAGGGCATCCGCCCTGCCGTTAATGTCGGTCTGTCTGTGTCGCGAGTTGGCTCCTCGGCGCAGATCAAGGCGATGAAACAGGTTGCCGGTTCGATCAAGGGTGAACTCGCCCAGTACCGCGAAATGGCCGCGTTTGCACAGTTCGGTTCCGATCTTGATGCCGCAACCCAGCGCCTGCTCAACCGCGGCGCGCGGCTGACTGAGCTTTTGAAACAGCCGCAGTTCTCGCCGCTGAAAACCGAAGAGCAGGTCGTCGTAATATTCGCCGGTGTCAACGGTTTCCTTGACAAGCTGGAAGTCAAGCAGGTCGGTCATTTTGAAAAAGGGCTGCTGGCTTACATCCACGCCGAAGGCAAGGACATTCTCGACTCGATCCGCCAGGAAAAGCAGATCACCGACGAGACCAAGGACAAGCTGATGGCGGCAGTCACCGCCTACGCCAAGTCTTTCGGTTAGGGCAGGCAGGCAAGCAATATGGCTTCACTCAAGGATCTTCGCGTTCGTATTGCCTCGGTAAAGGCGACGCAGAAAATCACCAAAGCGATGCAGATGGTCGCGGCGGCGAAGCTGCGGCGCGCGCAGGACGCTGCGGAAGCGGCACGGCCGTATTCCCAGCGCATGGGTGCCGTTCTTGCCAATATCGCGCAGGCAGTCGGCGAAAGCGACGAAGCACCAAAACTGATGACGGGGACGGGTGGTGACGCGACCCACTTGCTGGTCGTGTGCACGGCAGAGCGCGGTCTGTGCGGGGGGTTCAACTCACAGATCGTGCGCCTGGCCCGTGAGCATGTCCGCAAGCTTCAAACCCAGGGGAAGACAGTCAAAATCCTGTGCGTCGGCAAGAAGGGTGCTGATCAGCTGCGCCGCGAACACGGCTCGCTGATCATTGACCGGGTCGACCTGCGCGAAGTCAAGAAACTTGCCTTTACCAATGCTGACGGCATTGCAAAGAAGGTTATCGGGTTGTTCGAAGAAGGCAGCTTTGACGTTTGCACATTGTTCTATTCGGAGTTCAAATCCGTCATCAGCCAGATACCTACGGCTCTGCGCATCATTCCTGCTGCCGCGGAAACGCCTTCACCGGAAGATGCTGCCAGCGCAGGCGGCGCGATCTATGACTATGAACCGGATGCAAGTGCCATTCTCAGCGACCTCATTCCACGCAATATCGCGGTACAGATATTCCGTGCGTTGCTGGAAAATGCAGCTTCCGAACAAGGTGCCCGCATGTCGGCAATGGACAGCGCCACACGCAATGCCGGTGAAATGATCGACAAACTGACGATCACCTACAACCGGCAGCGACAGGCGCAAATTACAAAAGAACTCATCGAAATCATTTCGGGCGCGGAAGCGCTCTAATCGCGAAGGTAAGGATCGATGGCGAAAGCAGCAGCGACCTCGAAGAAGGCCACACCGGCCAGGAAACCAACCGCCGGCAAACTGGCGGCGGCAAAAAACACTACGGGCAAATCATCGGTGGCTGCGAAAGCCGGCGGTTCGGTTGGCAAGATCAGCCAGGTCATCGGCGCGGTTGTCGACGTCAAGTTTGACGGCGATCTTCCGGCTATCCTCAACGCGCTTGAAACGGACAATGGCGGCAACCGCTTGGTTCTGGAGGTGGCGCAGCATCTGGGCGAGAATTCAGTTCGCACCATCGCCATGGACTCCACTGAGGGTCTGGTTCGCGGTCAGGAAGTTGTCGATTTAGGTGAACCCATTACCATGCCGGTGGGAGATGAGACACTTGGCAGGATCATGAATGTGATTGGTGAGCCGGTGGACGAAGCCGGACCGATCAAGACTAAGGCTAGGCGTGCCATCCATCAAGATGCACCGCCATTTGTCGAGCAGTCGACCGAGTCTGAAATTCTCGCGACCGGCATCAAGGTTGTTGACCTTCTGGCGCCCTATGCGAGAGGCGGAAAGATCGGCCTGTTCGGGGGTGCCGGCGTCGGCAAGACCGTTCTAATTCTCGAACTGATCAACAACATTGCCAAGGCGCATGGTGGCTATTCGGTTTTCGCCGGTGTCGGAGAGCGCACCCGAGAGGGCAACGACCTTTATTGGGAAATGATCGAATCGGGCGTTAACAAGGAAGGCGGCGGAGAAGGCTCGAAATGTGCAATGGTGTTCGGCCAGATGAACGAGCCACCCGGCGCCCGTGCACGTGTCGGTCTTTCTGGTCTGACCGTGGCCGAGCATTTCCGCAACGAAGGTCAAGACGTTCTCTACTTCGTGGACAACATATTCCGCTTTACCCAGGCCGGGTCAGAAGTGTCCGCCCTGCTGGGCCGTATTCCTTCAGCGGTAGGCTACCAGCCGACGCTTGCAACCGATATGGGCACCATGCAGGAGCGCATTACCACCACAACCAAGGGATCGATCACTTCGGTTCAGGCGATTTACGTGCCCGCCGACGATTTGACCGACCCGGCCCCGGCGACCTCGTTTGCCCATCTGGATGCGACAACGGTTCTGTCGCGTGCGATTTCGGAGAAGGGCATATATCCGGCGGTTGATCCGCTCGATTCGACATCACGCATGCTCGATCCGTCGGTCATTGGCGAGGAGCATTACAATGTTGCCCGTCAGGTGCAGGAAGTGCTTCAGCGCTACAAGGCGCTACAGGATATCATCGCGATTCTCGGCATGGACGAGCTTTCCGAAGAAGACAAGATTGCGGTCGCGCGCGCGCGCAAAATCGAGCGTTTCCTGTCGCAACCATTCTTCGTCGCTGAAGTCTTTACCGGCTCGCCCGGTAAACTGGTTGATCTTGAAGACACGATCAAGGGTTTCAAGGGACTGGTCAACGGAGACTACGATCACCTGCCTGAGGCCGCTTTTTACATGGTCGGCAATATCGAAGAGGCGGTCGAGAAGGCGCAGAAGCTGGCTGCGGAAGCCGCCTGATGTCGGATGAATTACGGATCGGGGATGCGGTCAACGAGACCTGTCCATGGTCCGGCAAGCCGATTGCAGGGGATTCTCTGACGGTTTATCGCGGCAAGGTTGTGGGATTCTGCAATCCCGGTTGCCGCGACAAGTTTGATAGGGCGGTCTCGCATTTCGAGGCCGCACTTGCCAAGGAAGAATGACGATGGCCGATAGTTTCAAATTCGAACTGGTCTCACCCGAGCAGCTTCTCGTGTCCGAGGAAGTCTCGGAGGTCATTGTGCCGGGTTCGGAAGGCGAAATGACCGTAATGGCTCACCATGCCCCGGTGATGACCAGCATCAAGCCCGGTGTGGTTACTGTCAAAACCGCAGCCGGTGCCACAAACCGCTATGTGGTGTTCGGCGGCTTTGCCGATATTCTACCGGAAGGCTGCACGCTGCTCGCCGAATCGGCGGTTTCGGTTGCCGATATTGACCGCGAGGACCTTGCACAGCGCATCCAGAATGTTCGCGAGGACATTGCCGACGCCAAGGATGAAGCAACACGCAGCAGGGCCAACGAACAGCTCGCCCATCTGACGACGCTGGAAAGCGCGCTCTAGCAAGTTCCAGTCAGATCCTGGGAGTCTCCGGCAACCGGCTCAAACGGACAAATGGCGGAACATGGCGACCACCTGGTCATAGACATTGCGCTTGAAGGGCACGATCAGCCCGGGCAAATCGTCCATCGGTTTCCAGGCCCAAC
Source organism: Phyllobacteriaceae bacterium (assembly GCA_024645155.1). Taxonomy (GTDB): domain Bacteria; phylum Pseudomonadota; class Alphaproteobacteria; order Rhizobiales; family Rhizobiaceae; genus JAHEGF01. The sequence goes on from JAHEGF010000004.1 coordinate 13,343, forward strand.
TGTCAAATTCTGGTGCGTGGCCTCCGGGCGGCGGATTGATAGCGATTTCGTTTTCATCGCCTTCGAAACGGAAAGCGAACCAGCGTTGTGTCTGGCCGCGATACTTTCCCTTCAATGCGATGCCCACCAGATGAGCCGGCAGGTCGTATGAAATCCATTCTGGAGCCTCGGCAAGTAGCGAAACAGAGCGCATGCCGGTTTCCTCGTATAGCTCGCGGACGGCAGCCTTGTAGGGGTCTTCTCCCTTGTCGATGCCGCCCTGCGGCATTTGCCAAAGACGCGTCGCTCCGGCCATCTCGCTGTCCGTTGGGGCAATACGGCGCCCGGCCCACACCAGGCCCTGGTTGTTGAGCACCATTACCCCGACACAGGGACGGTATGGCAGGGCGGAAGGATCATTCATCTTACCGGCCTCATCAGCGGCGCTCCGGATCAACGGCAATGGCCGATACGGGTACGATCTCGATTCCGCGCCGACGCGCCTCCTTGACCCAAGAAGCCACTGCCTCGACTGTCTCGCCGAATGCCGAACCGGTGCCGACTGCGTAGCCACGGGCGCGTGCGGTGTTCTCCAGTTCGTCAAGCTTCTTCAGGATGGCGTTGCGCGACCGCTCAGTGTCGATCACTGTATCGCCCGCGGCAAACGGAACCCGGTCTGGCAGTGCCAGTTCTGCTGCGACACTGCGTGCAGATGTGCCGTCATCAAGAAACATCAGGCCGCGCTTACCCAGTTCCTGCATCAATTGGCCCATCGCAGACTTGTCGGCAAGGTAGCGCGCGCCCATGTAGTTCATGACGCCGGTATAATTGGTGGTGCGGGCAAGCGACCAGTGGAGTTTCTCGACATTCGACTGCGCGGAATCGCCGACGGTCAGCGTGTTTTCACCGGGATTGACCTGCGGATAGTCAAAAGGCTCCATCGGCACCTGCATCATGATCTCATGACCTTCGCGCCGGGCAGTCTGCATCCATCGCCCGATACTGTTGCCATGAGGTGCAAAGGCAAGTGTTACCGATGACGGTAGCTTGGCGATGGCCGACTGGGTCCCGGTTTGCGACAGGCCAAGCCCGCCAATAATGATGGCAACGCGCGCGCCGCGCGTGCCCGACCACGGTCTTGCGTAGACATCGAAGGGCCGGCGTCCGTCGCTGGCGCGGACCGGAAGCGGGCCTGCCGCGGTTTTTTCGATCAACGCATTGTCGGGCAGATGGGCAACCCGCAGATCCTGACCGATCTCCGAGGGATCACGAATCACGATGACCGAATTGGACGGTTTCTCGCGCGGTTTGACCTGGATAATCGACGGGCCTTCGGATGCAGCGGCATCCTCGGCGCCGTTGACGGCTGTGTCGTCATTCGATGCAGGCTCGTCCGCCGGCGGCAAATCTGCCCTTTCAACGGGGGTAACGTCGACGACCTGAACCGGCGATCGGTAGGGCCGCTCCCGGGTCGCGATCATTCCGGATACGGCAACAACCAGAACAACAGCGAGACCCGATGTCATTTGCCGGTAAGACGGCATAATGCCACGCCGGGGCTTGTTGGCCTGGCGTTGCTGGCCCAATGGGCGCTCGATGTCTTTTTGAAGGGGCAATCCGCAATCCATGCCGATGGTTGGATGGGACGGACGTCAAGCTGGCCGGCTTGACGTCCGCTGGTTCCTACTGGTTGAGCACCGCCTGATCAGGGTTCGGCGGAAATGCCGGATCGGTTTTCTCGCCACGCAGCAAGGCCAATGCATGATTGAGCTGGATATCATCCTTGGCTTCCGGCGGCACATAGGCTGCAGAACCGGAACCGCTCTCGTCTTCTTCCTGGCCCTGGATATGACCGCGCAAATCGGATTCACCGCGGGTCACGTCGCGGCCTTTCAGTTCATCAGGCAGTGGCTGCTGGACGATAATGTCCGGCGTAATGCCCTTGCCCTGAATCGAAGTGCCGGCGGGAGTATAGTAGAGCGCGGTGGTTAGCCGCAGCGAGCCGTTTTCGGCCAGCGGAATGATCGTCTGAACCGAACCCTTGCCAAACGATCGTGTACCAAGGACCGTGGCCCGTTTGTGATCCTGCAGCGCACCGGCGACAATTTCGGAAGCGCTTGCCGAACCACCATTGACCATGACAATCAGGGGTTTTCCGGCGATCAGATCGCCCGGACGTGAATCAAATCGCGAAATATCCTTCGGATCGCGGCCGCGGGTCGAAACGATTTCGCCACGGTCGAGAAAAGCGTCGGAAACGCCGACCGCCTGATCAAGCAGTCCGCCGGGATTGAGCCTCAGGTCGAGGATGTATCCCTTCAGCTTGCCTTCTGGGATTTCCTTGGAAATGGAGGAGATGGCGGATTCCAGGTCATCGAGGGTTTTCTCGGTAAAGCTCAGCACGCGAACATATCCGACATCGCCTTCGCTGCGGAACTTCACCGCCCGCAATTTGATGATGTCGCGAATGATGGTGATCTTCAGCGGCTTGTCGGCACCTTCGCGCAGTATCGTCAGTTCAATCGGCGTATTGACCAGTCCGCGCATCTTGGCAACGGCTTCCGCCAATGTCAGGCCCCGGATATCCTCGCCATCGATCTGCGAAATCATGTCACCAGACAGGACTCCGGCCTTCGATGCCGGTGTGTCGTCAATGGGAGCGATAACCTTGACGAGTTCGTCTTCCATTGTCACTTCGATGCCAAGGCCGCCGAACTCACCCTTTGTCTGGACACGCATGTCCTTGGCAGCCTCGGGAGTGAGATAGGAGGAATGCGGATCAAGCGAGGTCAACATGCCGTTGATCGCGCTTTCGATCAGCTTGGATTCTTCCGGCGGCGTTACATATTGGCCGCGAATTCTCTCGAAAATGTCGCCAAAAACGGCCAATTGCCGATATGTGTCCGAGCCGGCCGCATTGGCGCCGGCCGGCGGCAGCGTATAGGCAATGCCAACAGCGGATGCGCCCATAAGCGCACCGGCAAACAGCAGTGACAATTTACGTATCATTCCCAGTCCTTCCGCGACTGTCTGGCGCCCACCATGGCGCCGGATCTACAGGTTTTCCATTTCTGCGAAACTCGACATACAGTTCCGGCAGCTTGTGTTCCTCTTCGGTGGCTGCGTTGCTGGCGACCCTGAAATCACCCATAACACCGACCGGCTCTCCGGCCAAAACCGCCTGTCCCAATCCTACATTGATTCTGTCTATGCCGGCGAGAACAACATGATATCCATCCTTGGCGTCCAGGATCAAGAGTTGACCATAGGATCTGAACGGCCCGGCATACAACACCGTGCTGTCGGCAGGGGCCGTCACGATAGCCCCGGATTGTGTTAGAACGGTGTCGCCAAGCTGCTTGCGTCCAATGTCATCGGTTTCGCCAAAATGACGGCTTATATGACCGGTGGCAGGCAACGGCACCTTGCCGCGCAGCGATACAAACGCGTAGAGCGATCCGATAAGCTGTTCTGACGGGTCGCTGGATTTTGCGCGCTGCCGGGCATCTTTGAGCCGTTCCTCTTCCGCCTGCCGCGCTGCTGCCACTCGGTCGCGGATCGACGTAATCCGGCTCTCAAGGGACGTGATAAGCTGCTGCAGCGACTGGGCCTCAGTGGCAAGTTTTCTTGCCATTGCCTGTTCGCGGTGCAAAGTTTCTCCGGACTGCGTTTCAAGCTGTTGTTTTTCCTCGACAAGCAGGGCCAGCCGTTTCTTTTCGCCAAGCTGCTCTACCACACGCGCAGCGAGGTTCTGGCGCTCGGTCTCGATACTGTTCGTTACCCGTTTCAGTTCCTTGAGATCGGCAATCAGGATTTCGGTTTCCGCGCGCATTTCCGGCACCACGGCGCCCAGCAGAATGGCACTGCGGACCGAGGCAAGGGCATCATGGGGTTGAACAATCAGGGCCGGCGGCGGGTTGAGGCCGATACGTTGCAAGGCCGCCAGCACTTCGGAAAGCACGTTGCGCCTCTGCTTAAGCGATATCCGGATCGCGGTATGCTGTTCCTTCAATCCGGTCAGCCTGGCCTCGATGTCCTGGATATCCTCCGACAGCTTCTTTTCCGTCTTGGCAGTCTGGATCAGGGCTGCGGTCAGCACTGCCTTTTCCTTGCGAATTGCCGAAACCTCGCTTTCTAGCGCTGCAACCCTATCGCGGGAAAGCGCAAGCTTGCGATTGAGGGTGGAATATTCAGATTCTGTGGCCTTTTGCCTGATCTCGAGGTCTTCGACATCCTGCGCAAACGACGGCCACGCCAGTGCAGCCGAAAGCAGCGCTGCAAACAGCGCTGCAAATCCCGGTTTCCTCGGCGGTGGCATGATCTGGCGATCCAATGTCATTGGCGGTTCGGATAGGTAATCATCTGCCTGTTAACAAAACATCAACCATACGGATCACGCAATCGTGCAAACCCCGATGACCGACAGATACCGGTCAATTCTGCGCGATCTGCGCCAGTAACCGGCTGCCTACTGACGGTGATAGGGATGGCCGGACAGTATTGTCGCAGCACGGTAAAGCTGTTCGGCAGCCATGATGCGCACCAGCTGATGCGGCCAGGTCATCGATCCGAACCGGATCGACAACGTGGCGCGGTTGCGCATTTCGGGACTGTGACCATCCGGTCCGCCTATCACAAGGACGGTCTCGCGCGTGCCGTTGTCACGCCAGGCCGCCAGTTTTCGCGCGAATGTCCGCGAAGACAATTCGCTTCCAGTTTCGTCAAGCGCGATGATGATTGCGTCGGCGGGCATGCGCTCCAGCAGTTGCCGGGCTTCTTCGGACTTGCGGGTTGGCGCATCAACTGCGCGGCTTTCGGCAATTTCGGTGACGCCTGAATATTCCAGGCCGAGATTGCGTCCGGCCTTGGCAAAACGGTCCAAATAGCGGCCGGCAAGTTCGTTGTCCGGTCCGGACTTCATTCGGCCTACGGCAAAAATACCGATTTTCATTGCTCCGTTACCGCCTTACGGCATTAGGACCACATCCAGATCAGTGGACGGTCTTGTCTGCCATGTCGGGCGCCGACCACATCTTCTCGATACCGTAAAACTCACGGACTTCGGGGCGGAAAACATGCACAATGATATCGCCCGCATCGATCAGCACCCAATCGGCAGCAGGCAATCCTTCGGTGCGGATGTTTTTCGCGCCAAATTCCTTGAGAACGCGCACGAGGTGATCTGCGATGGCGGCAACATGGCGATGCGAACGACCAGACGCCACCAGCATGAAATCAGCCAGTGCGGATTTTCCCTGGATGTCGATGGATACGATCTCTACGGCCTTCGAGTCTTCAAGGCTCGCAAGAGCAAGTTTAAGGGCAGCGACCGCGGATCGTGTTCCGCTGATTTCTGCCGGAGAAGGCCCTGATTTTGCCTTCCGTTGGGTAGCTGTTCTCAGTGTATTTCCTTTCTTTTAAGAACAACGATTCGCCGGAACATCTTCCAGCAGCATCTAGATAGCCATTGTTTGCGTTTGTTTTCAAGATGCAGGCAGGCAATTGGAGCCCGACGAACGTTACTTGGCCTTGTCGCCTGCGTTGCGGATTGCGGTCGATGAAAGCGATGAACGCGGTCCGTGAATGAATGTCCATACCGGTGGCTTCATGCGGGGAAGCAGCATCGCATCGTCTTCATCGAGCCTTGCGTGATCGAACGTGATCGCCATGCGCGAGGACAGATAGGAGAGCGTCGATCCTGGCCGGTCAATGATGGCGATCGGTATCGAGTTTGCAATTTCCTGCCAGTGTTGCCATCGGTGAAATCCTTTCAGATTGTCGGCCCCCATCAGCCAGACGAAATCAACACCAGCGTTGCGCTGTTGGACAATCGCGATAGCATCGGCGGTATATCGGATCCGGTGTCCGGCTTCAAAGGCGGTTACGTGGATGCGGGGATCGGTGGCGATCTTTTCCGACAGGCGGATGCGCTTTGCCAGCGGCAGCAAATGCCTGGTGTCCTTCAGCGGATTTCCGGGGGTCACGATCCACCATATCTGATCAAGACCAAGACGCCGCAGGGCGATCTCGCAGACAAGCGCGTGACCGTCATGGGGCGGGTTGAAGGATCCGCCGAACAGTCCGACCGACATGCCTCTTTCAACATGGGGCATGCGCATATGGTGCCTGCCTACCTGGTCGGATCCGGCGGTCAAGACGATTCCGGACCTAGGGCCGTATCTGGCCGGAGCCGCGGACCCGGTAGTTGAATGATGTCAACTGCTCAACACCGACGGGACCGCGTGCGTGCATCTTGCCGGTAGCGATGCCGATTTCCGCTCCCATGCCGAATTCTCCGCCATCGGCGAATTGTGTCGAAGCATTGTGCAACAATATTGCCGAATCGATTTCATTGAAGAATCGTTCCACCACGGCAGTATCCTCCGCGATCACCGCTTCGGTATGATTCGAAGAATAGGCGTTGATATGGCTGATAGCGCCAGAAACGCCATCAACGAGTTTTACGGCAATGATTGCGTCGAGGTATTCCGTTGTCCAGTCCTGTTCGCTGGCCGGTTTTGCTTTCGGATATCTCCGGACCACCTCCGCGTCGCCGCGGATCGTGCAACCGGCCTTGTCGAGGGCTTCAAGGATCGGCACGAGATGTGTAGCTGCGCATTTCGCGTCGACGAGAAGCGTTTCGGCAGCTCCGCAAATGCTGGTACGGCGCATTTTCGCATTGACGGTGATTTCGGTTGCCATCTCGAGTTCGGCCGAACCATCGACATAAACGTGGCACAACCCTTCAAGGTGGGCAAAGACCGGGACCCGGGCTTCGGCCTGTACCCTGCCGACCAGGCTGCGGCCGCCGCGTGGAACAATGACGTCGATCGTGCCGCCGAGGCCGCTGAGCATCTGACCGACGGCTTCGCGGTCAGCAACCGGTACCAACTGGATCGCCGTTTCGGGCAGTCCGGCCGATTTAAGTCCATTTTTCAGGCATGCGTGAATGGCGGCCGAAGAATGCCGGGAATCGGTGCCGCCGCGCAGAATCGCGGCGTTTCCCGCTTTCAGGCACAATGCACCGGCATCTGCGGTAACATTTGGGCGGCTTTCGTAGATGATGCCAATGACGCCAAGCGGAGTGCGTACGCGCTCGATGTGAAGCCCATTGGGGCGATCCCATTCCGCAATTACCGTGCCGACCGGATCGTCTAGGTCTGCTATCGCCCTGATTGCACCGGCTATAGCAGCTACGCGCGGCCCATCAAGTGTGAGGCGGTCGATTAGCGAGGCGCTCAGCCCGGACTTCTGCGCTGCCGCGATATCATCTGCGTTGGCGGCAAGTATATCCGCTTCATTTTGCCGCACCGCATCGGCCATTGCGAGAAGTGCGGCATTTTTCCTGGCGGTACCGGCGGTTGCCAGGACGCGCGCGGCATCATGGGCGGCATTGCCGATATCCTGCATCAGCTGTTTCAAGCCGGTTTCGATACTGTCAGGTTTGTTCAACATGGTCAGCTGTCCGTTGCCGTTTCAGTCCGGGTTCCAACGACAACCATGTCGTCGCGATGTATGACCGCTGCTCGGGCTTCATAGCCCAGAACGGATTCTATCTGCGTGCTTTTCAGACCGGCAATCTTTACGGCATCTGCGGCATCATAGGCAACCAGACCTCGGGCAATTTCCTTTCCGGCTGGTGACAAGACCGCCACGGTGTCACCGCGGACGAACCTTCCCTTGATGGTTGTGATCCCGACTGCAAGCAGCGATTTGCCGCGCAGCAGGGCACCTTCAGCTCCCTGATCGATCGTGATTTGACCTGCCGGTTCAAGATTGCCGGCGATCCATGTCTTATAGGCGCGAACCGGGCTGGCGGATGCCTTGAACAGCGTTTTCGTGCCGTTGCCTGCAATCGCCGAAAGCGGGTTTTTTCTCGTTCCAAGGGCAATGACCATAGTGGCGCCCGATGTGGTAGCGATCCTGGCGGCTTCGAGTTTCGTTTTCATCCCGCCGCGCGACAGGCCTGACGCGGCATCGCCGGCCATCGCCTCGATTTCCGGCGTGATCCGGTCGACAACGGGAATGAGCCTGGCATCGGTGTTTTCTCCCGGCGGCCGGTCATAAAGGCCATCGACATCGGACAGCAGGACGAGGAGATCCGATCCGATCATGGCCGCTACGCGGGCAGCGAGGCGGTCGTTGTCGCCATAACGAATTTCACTGGTTGCGGTGGTGTCGTTCTCGTTGATCACCGGAACGGCACCAAGTTTCAGCAATGTGGCCATGGTTGCGCGGGCATTGAGGTAACGCCGGCGCTCCTCGGTATCGCCAAGCGTGACCAATATTTGTCCGGACTTCAAACCGACGGCACCAAGCGCTGCCGACCATGCACTGGCAAGGGCGATCTGGCCGGCCGAGGCTGCAGCCTGGCTTTCTTCAAGCCTGAGTGCCCGCGAACCGAGGCCAAGAATGGTGCGCCCCAGGGCTATGGCGCCGGAAGATACGACCAGGATTTCTTTCTTCTGCGCTGCCAGCGCCGCAATGTCATCGGCCAGAGATGAAAGCCATTCCTGCTTGAGCCCGGTTGACGGATCAACCAGCAGTGACGATCCGATCTTGACCGTTATGCGTTTGTAGGGGGTGAGAAAAGAACTCCGTCCAGAGGAATTTGCCGCTGTGCTCATAATGTCCAGCGTCCATCTTCGACTGGTTCGGGATTTTCATCCGCACGTGCCCGCTCGATGAATTTCATCAGCTTGCGAAGTACGTCTTCGGTGCCCTCATGGGTTACAGCAGACAGCATTGCAGGTTTCGTGCCGCAGACCTGTTCGAGTGCAGCAGATTTTACCTTACATTCCTTGGGGCTGACGGTATCGACCTGTGATAGCGCGACTACTTCGGGCTTGTCTCCAAGGCCGTGGCCGTAGGCCAGCATTTCATTACGAACGGTCAGGTAGGCCGCCGCCGGGTCGTCTTCGCGAGCCGATACCAGGTGCAGCAGCACGCGTGTACGCTCGACATGGCCGAGAAATCGATCGCCTATGCCGATACCCTCGTGCGCGCCTTCGATCAGACCAGGAATGTCGGCAATCACGAATTCGCGGGCATCAATGCGGGCGACACCAAGGTTTGGATGCAGCGTCGTGAATGGGTAGTCGGCTATCTTGGGCTTTGCCGCGGTAACGGACGCCAGAAAAGTCGATTTCCCGGCATTGGGCAGACCGACCAACCCGGCGTCGGCAATCAACTTCAGTCTCAGCCAGATCGTGCGCTCGTCGCCACTCAGTCCCGGATTGGCACGGCGAGGCGCCCGGTTAGTAGAGGACTTGAAGTGGGCATTGCCAAAACCACCATTGCCGCCCTTGGCGAGGCGAAAACGCTGACCGATCTCGTGAAGGTCGCAAATCAGAGTTTCATTGTCATCTTCGAACACCTGGGTTCCGACCGGCACTTTCAAAACGACATCCGCACCCTTGGCGCCAGTCCGTGTCTTACCCATTCCGTGGGTGCCGGTCGCGGCCTTGAAATGCTGGCGGTAGCGGTAGTCGATCAGCGTGTTCAGTCCGTCAACCGCCTCTACCCAGACGTCTCCGCCGCGGCCGCCGTCGCCGCCATCGGGGCCGGCAAATTCGATGAACTTCATATGCAGGAACGAAACTGACCCGGCACCGCCGTCACCCGACCTGATGTAGATTTTCGCCTGATCCAGAAATTTCATGACTTTGCTGCCGGCAGGACCGGACTAGTCCCTTTGTCTGTGCTTGCTGTAGCCGAAAGTTTTGTGATGCGCGAGACCCAATGCCTTGCCGGGGGCAGCCCGGAGGTTCATCCATTTTTCCCGCTCGAGCCTGTAGTGTGCCGATGGCATGGGGCCGGCGACTAGCGACGTGCACGTCTTTTCATGAGTGAATTCGAACCCGTTCTTCTCCAGAACCCGGCGCGAAGCCGGGTTGTCGATACGACAACGGGCGATCATTGAATCAATGGTGGTCGCACGGAACGCCAGATCGATTATTGCATGGGCGATTTCACTTGCGAAGCCATTTCCCCAATGGGGCTGTCCGATCCAGTAACCGATTTCGGGGCCATCGCTACGGTCGTCTATTCCGGCGCCGCCGACAAGAGTACCGGTATCGGCAAGGGTGCAGATGTATTTGCAGCCCGGCGAGCCGGGTTCGGCCACTTTCCCGAGAAATGCGCGCGCATCGGCTTCGCCATAGGGAAAAGGCATCGTTGATGTCATTTCCGATATCGCACGATTGTTGGCAAGGCGGACCAGGTCGGGAATATCGTCGTCGACCGGCGCCCGCAGCACAAGCCGTTCGGTGACCAGGACGGGGCAGTCGATCCTGCCCAGTACGCTGGTCTGATCGGTGGGTATGGTATTGGCGGTCATGGAATATCTCATACGGTAGAAAAAAGGGAGGCGGTCTCCCGTCTCCCCTGATCCGTTCAAACTGCTGTCTGATCTGCCGGACCCGAAAACGGGAGCCGGAGATGATTGCGGAACCGGCTACTCCGCTGCTTCACCCGCTGGCATCACGGACACATAGGTCCGGCCGTTTGCCTTCTTGCGGAAGGTAACGGCGCCATCGGCCTTGGCAAAAAGCGTATGATCCTTGCCAATTCCGACATTGTCGCCGGGATGCCATTTGGTGCCGCGCTGGCGGATAATGATATTGCCCGGAACGACAATTTCGCCGCCGAACTTCTTAACGCCAAGGCGCTTGGATTCCGAATCGCGACCGTTGCGCGACGAACCACCGGCTTTCTTGTGTGCCATCGGTGTTCTCCTTTAAACCTTATCTATGCCTTGCCGGCTTCCTTGACCAGTGCCTTGGCCTGGTCGCGCCAATCTGAGATCTGGTCGGCGCTGAACGGCATGGCCTCGTCAATGCGTGCTATGTCCTTGGCAGAAAATGCAGCGATCTGGGCAAAGGTGGTGATGCCCTGTTCATTCATTTGGTCTCGGGCTACCGGGCCGATACCCTTGATGGCTGTCAGATCGTCGCCTTTGCCCTTGGGTGCCTTGAACAACGGAGCCGCAGCCTCAGGCGCCGATTTTGCAGACGCCTCCTTCTTTGGAGCAGGTTTGGCCTCGCTCTTGGCGGCCGGCGCGTCCGTCTTCTTTGCGACCGGTTTTGCTGCAGCCTTTTTCGACGGCTTGGCGCCGCCGGTCAGGATCTCGGTAATGCGGACAGTTGAAAGCAACTGGCGATGGCCACGAATACGACGCGAATTCTGGCGCCGCCGCTTCTTGAAGGAATAGACCTTGGCGCCACGGCCTTGTTCGACGATCTCGGCTGCGACCGTCGCACCTGCAACCAGGGGCGCACCTATTGTCGCGCCGACTGCGAGAACTTCGGCAAATTCGACGATGTCACCGGCTTCACCGGAGACGCGTTCAATCTTCAGTATGTCATCGGCGGCAACACGATACTGCTTGCCACCCGTCTTGATGACTGCGAACATCTTTTTTCCTTTCGGTGTTCGGTCCGAGTCTCGAGGCGACCAGTGATTGTGATCTGGCGTCCCGGCCCGTCTTTTTGGACAGTCTGTCGGGTTCAATAAAACACCGGCGCGGAAGCGATCCACGCCGGTCCGGGCAGTCCCTAGACGAAGCCTGGTACGGTGTCAAGAACAACGCGGTGCGGCATGCCCGCCAGCCAGCGGCCTGCAGGATCCCAGTATGGCCATGTATTATGGCGGATTTGGGCTTGTTTCGGGCACAGCGCCGGTCTAAACAACGCGCCGCGCCGGTCATGATACCGGATGCGCATGCGGAGAGGTGGCTGAGTGGTTGAAAGCACCGCACTCGAAATGCGGCATAGGGGCAACCCTATCGGGGGTTCAAATCCCTCCCTCTCCGCCAATCCTGCCTGACTTGACATTGGAAGCGCAGAAGCTGCTATCGTGCCGTGGCTGCGTACAGGTCAATTCGGAGATGGATGAACAATGTTTCCCGATATCATCAAGTTTTTAATCGGGTTTGCGGTTCTGTTCATCGTCTTTCGCACATTGGAATTTTTCCGGTCGCGTGATCGTCGGCTCCCTGTACTGCGCCGGGGGTTCAGGACCGATCTGATCTACTGGTTTTTCACACCGTTTGTGGCGAGGCCCGTAACCAAGGTTTTCGTGGCACTTGCGATACTGCCCATAGCAATCCTGGCCTATGGCAGGTTGGACGCTGATATCATCCGCACCGGCTTTGGCCCCGTTTCACGATTGCCGCTTTGGGTGCAAGCGCTCGGCATTCTCGTACTCGGCGATTTTATCGGCTACTGGATGCATCGCTGGTTTCATGGTGCACGCCTTTGGAAATATCACGCCATTCATCATTCCTCCGTTGATCTTGACTGGTTGTCATCGGTCCGGGTTCACCCCGTCAATGATATTCTCATGAGATTGGCGGGGACCGTTCCCATAGTGGGGCTCGGATTTGCCCCGATCGCGGTAGTCGGCGTAGTGCCTGTGCTGACACTGATGGCTGTTGTCCTACACGCCAATGTCGACTGGGATTGGGGACCGTTTCGCACGGTAATCGCGTCACCGAGGTTCCACCGCTGGCATCACACTGATGAAACTGCGGCCCGCGACAAGAACTTTGCCGGAATTCTGCCGGTCTGGGACATTTTTTTTGGCACCTACTACATGCCGGCCGGCAAGCTGCCGGCGTCGTTCGGCACCCGGACGCCGGTTCCCGAAAGCCTGCCCGGGCAACTCGCCTATCCATTCCGAAAAAACCGGACGGAATCTGTTTCCGGTTCTGAACACGACTCCATCAGCGCAGTTGTGCGCAATTGAGATTTGTATGCTGGTGGGTGGTTCGTGCTGACTTGGGGTCAAGAACAAACGACATGGTACTGGTAGCAAACAATCGGAGAGTTTTGTGCGCAGTCGGCTAGCGGTTCTGATTTTTGCAGATCTCGTCGGTTACTCGCGCCTGATGAGCGATGATGAGGCATTGGCAATCGGCGCGATACGCGAACTCAAGGAAAAGCACCTCGAGCCACGCGTTGCCGCGAATGGCGGCGAAATCCTGAAACGCATGGGAGACGGCTGGATCATCGCCTTTTCGTCCGTAACCGCGACCATGAAGGCGGCAATGGAGGTGCAAACAAACCTTGCCTCTCATGCGGTCATAAAGCTCAGAATGGGTATTCATATTGGAGAAATCATCGAAGACGATACCGACTTTTACGGTGCCGGCGTGAACCTAGCGCAGCGGCTGCAGACCGAAGCTCCGCCGGGTGGTATCATGATCTCGCAGGACCTTCACAGGCAACTAACCGGCGAAGCGGCGAAGGTGTTTACTGACGCGGGCAGCTTCAGGCTCAAGAATATTGCGCTTCCCGTCAACGGTTTTCAGTGGCGGCCGCAACTCGAAAGGGCTGACGTCGGCAGCGTGCCGACAATTGCCATCGAACCATTTGCCTGTGCGCCGGACAATGCGGAGACAGAAGCGGCGGTGGCGGATTTGCGCGACCAACTCATATTGCGATTGTCACGGCGGACCGGCATCAGGGTCCTCGACGAGGCTAGCAGCAATGCAAACAAATCGGTTTATGCCCTGCGCGGGCGTTTGCGGATTTCAGGCAATCGGGGCCGCATGAACCTCTCTCTTGTTGTCCGCGAAAACGGCAATATGGTCTGGTCGCAATCCTACGAGGGCAATACGTCGGATATTTTCAAATTCTGTGATGACCTGATCGAGAAATCGGATGCCGATTTGCGCATTCAGATCAATGCATTCGACGATGACAGAATTGCCCATCTGCCCGATGACCGGCTGAGCATTTCGGAACTTCGCGGCCGGGCTGCTTCCAATTTCTACCAGTGCACCGTCGAATCCTGGGATCATGCCCGTCAGCTGATGGACCGGGCCCTCAGACTGAACCCGGCCGACCCGACGGCACTTGCCATGCATGCAGAATCCGTTGTCATGATCTCTGCGGCGCGGTACGAAATTCTTGACGCAGAGCAAATCGAACAGCTTGCAAACCAATTGAACCATGCTGTCGAGCTTTCGCCGCGCAGCGATTATGTTTTTACGGCCCGCGCCTTCTTTCGAACTTTCGTACTGCGCGATGTTATTGGCGCCATCAAGGATTCCGAACGGGCCCTGTCACTCAATCCCAGTTACCATGTCGCCTACGATACGCTCGGGATGGCACACCTCATGGCTGGCGATAACGGCGATGCAATCAGCGATTTGCAAAAGGCGGTTTCACTGAGCGAGACAGATCCGAGTTTACCATATCGGCTGTTCATGCTTGCAATCGCGTACCACTTCGAAAATCGCAATGCAGAAGCGCTGGATACTATCGAGCGCGCAATCCTGCTGCGGCCCAATCAACGCAACTACCATATCCTAAAAATGGTCCTCTGCGGCAAAATCGGCGATGCCGAGGCTGAAAACGTTGCAAAATTGCGAGCCGCGCAATTACCATGGGAGCCTTCGATCCTGGCTCTGCGGCCGCCGTTGCCAGAGGACAAGGCCGATTTTGTCAAGCTGTTTTCGCCGGACTGACTGCCTTTGACCACAGCACCTTGATTTGCGGGCTTTCAAACTCGGCTTCGCGGTAAAGTTGTGGGTAGTCTGGACTCCTATATCCATAACGTTTGGCGCTATCGTATTGACGCTGTTATTGTTCAATCTCGAGTTTGGGAGATGTGTACCAAGCGGATTGAGCAAAAGACCGGTTTGAAACCGGCGGTTGGCGCAGAAACCTGCACTTGGACTGGATTGCCGGGTCTTGAAAACGAACCATTCGGAACGCCGCAATCAATGTGGCAAAAACGGGAGTTGAATCACATGATGAAATTGAAAACTGCAATTACACTTCTTGCCGGTGCTGCCGTGGTAGCGCTGACCGGGCCGGCACTTGCGATCGACAAGGTAACGGTTGCCTACTTCCTTGAGTGGCCGACTGCCAACCAGACGGCGCAGGTTGACAAGGTATATGACAAGGAAATGGGTGTCGAAGTCGAATGGCGCGCTTTCGGTAACGGCAATGAAATGACCCAGGCGATGGTTTCCGGCGATGTCCACATTGCCTACAGCCAGGGTTTCGTACCGTTTGTGGTTGGCGTGACCAACGGTGCTCCGCTGAAAATCGTGGGGATTGCGGTGACTTATGCGGAAAATGATCTTTGCATTGTTCGCGATGATGCCGGCATCACCAAGGACAATGCCAAGGATCTGGAAGGCAAGAAAGTCGCTACTCCGATCGGCAACGTTACCCACTACAAGCTGCTGAAATCGCTGGAGCACCTTAATGTCGACGCGTCCAAGGTCGAGCTGGTGCAGATGAACCCTGCAGATGCGGCAGTTGCGCTGATCCGCGGCGATGTTCCAATGGCGTGCGCATTCGGTGGTGCTCTTGGCCGGATGAGGGAAGTTGGCAAACCGCTACTGACAGGTGCCGAACAGGAAGCTGCCGGTATCAACACGTTCGATATCGTCTCGGTAACCGACAGTTTTGCTTCAGAACACCCCGATCTGGTCAGGAAGTTCATGGCGGTGACGGAAAAGGCCAACGCGGATTACAAGGCCAATCCGGACGCAGCCTACGCCAAAGTTGCCGGCGCTGCCGGCATGGATATTGAGGCGACCAAAAGCACAATGGCCAATTTCGGCTTTCCGACAGCCGAAGAGCAGGCCGGTGCAAACTGGCTTGGCGGCGGCATACAGGCCGCAACCAAGGGTGTTGCCGACGTCATGGTTGGTGCAGGCAACATGGACAAGTCACTCGATGACTACTCGCAATTTGTTGATGCGAGTTTCCTGAAATAGGCTGGTAGGACGGGTGGCCGCATCACACGGCCACCCGTTTTTTCTCGAGCGTGACCGGGGAGGGGTTCATGAGCGGAATAGTTCTCGACAAAATATCAATGGTGTACACACTTAATGACGGTGGTGAGGTGCATGCCCTGGATGATGTGTCACTCGATATCGCCGATGGCGAGATCGTTACGGTTCTAGGCCCATCGGGCTGTGGCAAGACGACGCTTCTCAACATCCTCGCCGGGTTCCTGTCGCCGACCAAGGGAGAAGTCCGTGTCGAGGGAAAGCCGGTTACCGGTCCCGGTCCGGATCGCGGCATGGTTTTCCAGCAGGGCGCACTTTTCGAGTGGCTGACCGTTTCGGAAAACGTGTCGTTTGGCCCGCGCATGGCCGGCAAGCCGAAGAAAGAAATCGCTGAGACCGTTGCCCACCTTCTCGACACGGTCGGGTTGCAGGGATTTGGTGAGAAACCGGTCTATCAGCTTTCCGGCGGCATGCAGCAGCGCGTTGCATTGGCGCGGTGCCTGGCCAATGATCCCAAGGTCATTCTCATGGACGAGCCGCTTGGCGCGCTGGACGCGCTGACACGCGAAAAAATGCAGGGCCTTGTCCTGAAGCTTTGGAAGGAGTTCGGCAAGACCATCCTGCTGATCACCCACTCCGTTGAAGAGGCCCTGTTTCTGGGCGAGCGCCTTATCGTGATGGCGCCGAGGCCCGGGCGCATCAAGAAAGAATTCAGACTGCCGTTTGCCGATCAGGGATTGTCAAAGGATCCCCGTGACATCAAGGCTGCGCCCGATTTTGTGCGCACGCGCGAAGAGATCCTGTCGATGATCTGGGAAATGGAAGAACAGATCATGGGTCAGTCCGAAAGCGAAACATCCGAATAGGAGCCGGGAAATGAGCAACCAAAAGAAACCCTCTGAGCTCGCAATCTGGCTTGGCATTGCCGATACATCATTTACACGGCAAAAAACCGTGAAATTCGGTGATGCCAGCGCCGTCAATTCGGGCCGTATCTATTCCATACTTATAGTGATTGCACTGGTGGCGCTGTGGATCATTTCATCTGTTTTCGGACTGGTGAAGCCTTTCTACTGGCCGACGATTGATGGCACCATTGACCGTTTCATCAAGCTGCTTACCGAAGGATTCCGCAATACGCCGCTGTGGGAACATGTTGGCATCAGCATTTACCGCGTGATTTCCGGGGTGCTTTACGGTTCGCTTGTCGGTATTCCGCTGGGATTTGCGATGGGCCTGTCATCGATAGCGCGTGGCCTTTTCGACCCGATCGTCGAGTTCATGCGGCCGATCCCGCCGCTGGCGCTCATTCCGCTGATCATCCTGTGGTTCGGCATTGATGAAACCGCCAAAATATTCCTGCTGTTCCTTGCATCGCTGTTCATCATGACCATTGCCGCGCGCTCTGGCGTGTCCAGCGTCCGCGTGTCGAAGGTGCATGCCGCCTACTCGCTTGGTGCATCACGGCTGCAGATCCTGCGCAATGTCATCCTGCCAAATGCGCTGCCTGAAATTTTCACCGGTATCCGCACCTCGATGGGCGTATGCTGGGGCACAGTCGTTGCCGCCGAACTGGTGGCTGCCGACAAGGGCGTCGGTTCGATGATCATGATTGCCAAGAACTTTCTGCAGACAGACACTGTTGTGCTTGGCATCACGATCATCGGGCTGATTGGCTACGCCATCGAAATGGCGATGCGCTGGGCGGAAAGGCGCCTGATCCCCTGGAAAGGCAAGGGCTGAAGAGCGCTATCGTCGCCAGGCTCTTCACCTTTAAAAACGGCAACGGTTGGAACGGGCAGTGGCTGGTTCCGGCCTTTGTCCTGTTGTTGACGGCAATCCGGTATATCCCACTTGCCTATTGATCGTTTGCAGGCCATAAGCGCGCGTCCCAGGCGGACCCAAATAACGAAGCCCTCCACAAGCCTCGAGGAACCTAATGACCTCCTTCAAACCGATCGTATTTTCCGGTGTGCAACCGACCGGAAACCTACACCTTGGCAACTACCTTGGTGCGATAAAGAAATTCGTCGCATTGCAGCAAAGCCATGATTGCATCTACTGCGTTGTCGACATGCATGCGATTACCGTATGGCAGGATCCGGTCGAACTGATGAATTCGACCCGCGAGGTGACCGCTGCCTTTCTTGCCGCCGGTATTGATGCCGAGAAGCATATCGTATTCAACCAGAGCCGCGTTGCCCAACACGCCGAACTGGCATGGGTGTTCAATTGCGTTGCGCGCATGGGCTGGCTAAACCGCATGACCCAGTTCAAGGAAAAGGCGGGCAAGGATCGAGAGAACGCCTCCGTGGGGCTGTTTTCCTACCCGAACCTGATGGCGTCTGACATTCTCGTTTACCGTGCGACCCACGTTCCGGTTGGCGATGACCAGAAACAACACCTCGAATTGTGCCGCGACATCGCCCAGAAGTTCAACAATGACTACTCCGAACGCATCGCTGACCTTAAACTCGGTGTGGAGATGATGGTCGGCAGGGAAAAGATCAATGGCTATTTTCCGCTAACGGAGCCTCTGATCGAGGGCCCGGCAACCCGCATCATGTCGCTTCGCGATGGCACCAAGAAGATGTCCAAGTCCGATCCGTCCGACCTGTCCCGTATCAACCTGACTGACGACACCGACGCCATTGCAAAAAAATTCCGCAAGGCGAGGACCGATCCCGATGCGCTGCCATCGGAGAGTGCAGGGCTTGCAGGCCGGCCGGAGGCGGACAATCTCGTGGGAATCTATGCGGCGCTTGCCGATAGCTCGAAGGATGACGTGTTGCGCGAATTCGGGGGCCGGCAGTTTTCAGAGTTCAAACCGGCGCTCGCCGATCTTGCGGTGGCCAATCTGGCACCGGTCGCCGGGGAAATGCGGCGGATTTCCCGGGATCTGACCTATATCGACGGGGTGCTCGGCGATGGTGCGGCCAAAGCCAGAACGATTGCCGGCGAGACAATGGGTCATGTCCGCGATATTGTCGGATTGCTGCAGGACTAGCGCATCGCCGATTGCGCTTGCGGTGGGATCGGCACAATGGCAGATTGACAGGGTTTGAACCGGAATCGGGCGCAGCAGATGGTTTCAAAAAGACAGATTCGCGAAGAAGGCCATCGGCGAAAGTTTCTGGCCATTGTCGACGAAACGCCGGAATGCGAGCGTGCGGTCATCTATGCGGCGCGGCGCGCGGAGGCGACCGGCGGAGCGCTTGTCCTGCTCTATGTCATCGTGCCAGGCGACTTCCAGCACTGGCTTGGCGTCGAGGAGATCATGAAATCGGAGGCACGCGATTCCGCCGAAGCAGCGCTCAGCCAGCACGCCGATATCGTGCGCCGGGTCATTGGCATGGAAAGCGAATGTGTCGTGCGCGAGGGCACCCCCACCGAAGAGATATTCGGGCTGATTGAGGAAGACCGTGATATCGGCATCATGGTCCTTGCTGCCGGTGCCGACAAGGAGGGACCGGGACCGCTTGTTTCAGCGATTGCCGGAAAGGGTGCGCCGTTCCCGATCCCGGTTACCGTTGTTCCGCAAAACCTCTCCGACGAGGATATCGAGAGCCTGGCTTGATCGGAACGCGGTAATTGTGACCGCTCACAGCTAATTTGCTTGAACTTGTACGCCAGCGGGCTTACTTTCTGGAATAATTCTAAGGAGCATGACGCATGTTCATTCAAACCGAAGTCACTCCCAATCCGGCAACACTGAAGTTTCTGCCCGGAAAGGTGGTGCTTGAAAGTGAAACCGCCGATTTCCGTGACGGAGAAACCGCCAGTGAACAGTCCGGACTGGCAGGCCGGCTATTTGACATTCCCGGAGTTGTCGGCGTGTTTTTCGGCTACGACTTCATCACCGTCACGAAGGACGGCCCGGATTGGCAGCACTTGAAGCCCGCCGTGCTTGGAACAATCATGGAGCATTTCATGTCCGGGCAACCGGTCATGAATTCCGCTGGACCGGCGCCGGTTGGCGATGGTGAGGAATTCTACGATACCACCGATGAAGAGCTGGTATCGACAATCAAGGAACTGTTGGATACACGGGTTCGCCCAGCCGTTGCCCAGGATGGCGGCGACATCACCTTCCGCGGATTCAAGGACGGAACCGTTTTCCTGCACATGAAGGGAGCGTGCGCGGGCTGCCCGTCATCGACGGCAACACTCAAGCACGGCATACAGAACCTGTTGCGCCATTTTGTGCCCGAGGTGGAACAGGTCGAGCAAATCTGACGCCTGTCACCGTCTGACAAAAAATGGCCGGGCCAAACAGCCCGGCCTTTTTTCGGTACCGGCAATCGCTATTTAACGATTACCTTGGCGCCCATCTCGGCGCGGTTGTAAAGATCGATAATGTCCTGGTTTATCAGGCGGATACATCCCGAGGACATTGCCTGACCTATCGAATTCCATTCCGGCGTCCCGTGCAAACGGTATCCGGTATCGCCACCGCGGTTAAACAGATACAGCGCCCTTGCCCCCAGCGGATTGGTCAGTCCGGGTTCCATGCCGCTGCGGTACTTGGCAAGTTTCGGCTCGCGCTTGATCATTGCGCTGGGTGGTGTCCAGGACGGCCATTCGCGTTTCATGGCGACGCGTGCCGTTCCCGACCATTCAAAGCCCTCGCGTCCAACACCAATACCGTAACGCATCGCCTTTTTATCCGGCATGACAAAATAAAGGAACTTGGTTCCGGTATCAACGATGATCGTGCCGGGTTTTTCGTCGGTATCGTAGCGAATTAGCTGCCGGTGATACTTCTTGTCCACCTTGTAGATCGGAATTGACGGAAGGCGGTATCCCGCATCCCGTTTCGAGCCGTAGGATGACGAGAACATCGTGTAGGTTCCGCCACTTACGCAGCCGGAAAGCACCAGGGCGCATACAAGGCCGAGGGCCGCAAATAGTGTTTTTTTGTGGATCATGTGTTTCCCGGTCCCGCTAAGGTTATCTTTCCTGTCCGAATCAGGCCTGACTTCGGCGGCTATTCTTAACGGCGATTTTGTGTCCTTGCCAAGATACTTTGTACTGCGCGTGTTCAAATTGCCGTCATTTCCCGAAACTTGTTGGCATTTTTGCATCATTTCGCGCCCGTTTGAGGCGCAGCGCGGAAAGATTTGGAACCAAGCTGCCGGACAGAATTCCCTTGGTGGCCAAACAATGGCAATGTGGGTTCATGCCGATCATCTCACCTATGGCCAACAATCCGCTTGAAGACGGCAGGCAGTCCGAGCGCGCCTTGCTCGTCAGGCGTGGTGTGCAGCGTCTGTTTTCCCACATGGGTGCGTCGATGCTAGCTGAACTGACGCTGGCCACCGGGAGGCGTGCGGATCTGGTGGCTTTGACGGGCAAGGGAGACTTTTGGATCGTCGAAATAAAGTCTTCGCTTGCCGATTTCCGTGTTGACCGCAAATGGCCGGACTACCGGTTGCATTGCGACCGGCTCTACTTCGCCACCCATAGCGGCGTGCCGCTTGATATCTTTCCGGAAGAATGCGGGCTGTTGCTG
>JAHEGF010000109.1 GCA_024645155.1 Phyllobacteriaceae bacterium
TTTCGCCGATAAAGCCGGCAACGAAACGATGACGCGGGTGATCGTAAATGTCGCGCGGAGAACCGATCTGGAGGATTTTCCCGGCATTGAGAACCGCAATGCGGTCCGACATGGTCAATGCTTCTTCCTGATCATGGGTAACAAAAACGAAGGTGATACCGGTTTCGAGTTGCAGACGTTTGAGCTCAATCTGCATTTCCTTGCGCAACTGAAGATCAAGTGCGGACAATGGTTCATCGAGCAGCAGGACCTTCGGCTTGGGAGCCAATGCCCTGGCCAGTGCGACACGTTGCTGTTGTCCGCCGGATATTTCGCTGACGTTGCGACCCGCCATCTTCGTCATCTGGACCAATTGAAGCATTTTCTCGACGGTGTCTGATATCTCCGTTTTTTGCCAGTTGAGCATTTCGAGACCGAACGCTATGTTTTGCGCAACTGTCATGTGCGGAAACAGGGCGTAATTTTGAAAAACGGTATTGACCGGCCTTTTGAAGGGCGGGAGATCAGCAATGTCCTTGCCGTAAAGGCGTATGGCGCCATGCGTTGGTTGTTCAAATCCGGCTATCAGGCGCAACAGTGTGGTTTTGCCGCATCCCGACGGTCCAAGCAGGGTGAAAAACTCGTTGCTTCCGATATCTACGGACACGTCGTCAAGCGCGGTGAACGCGTTGCTTCCCGATCCGAAAATCTTGGCTACGCCCTCAATCGCTACTGCCGAACCTGAATCGGGCTTCTGGCCGTTCACCGGTTCAACCTTACGATTATTCAACGATGTCACTCGAAACAATACGCAGCTTTCATCCCCTTTGTTGGAACGGATACCGATCGGCATAGACCGCCAGCCCACCGAATACGAAACTACAAAAGTGCCGGAACAAAGTATAATGGAATTTGGAGAATATTTCGAATTTGCCGCTGGCAACGGAATGCCAATAGTCCGATCGCTGCGCAATCAATCAGGACTGCATTTCCAAACCAGGTTGAAAGACGGATCAGCGGACGTAGCGAACACAATTCAGGCGCAGATGAACACCCGACCTTACCCCTCGGCGGCACCCCCCGATCCGGCCGGTGACGCAGCGCCCCTGCGCTGTTCAATCCGAGATTGGACGGCCGACAACAAGAACTTCCTTCAGTTCCGGTTCAAGAACACCGAACTTTGAATCAGGCAGAGCTCCGAGCGCATCTGCGGTTTTGCTGATGAAACACCTGACAGCAGCAGCGGAGGCCACGTCGAAGATATCCGCCTCCGACAATCCGTGCTTCCTCAGGCATTTGACATCATCTGCAGTAACTGAAGTTGCATCGCGCACGACTTTGGCAGCAAAGAGCATGACAGCCTTGTCAGCCTCATCAAGCTCAGACACAGCTGGGTTGTCGGCAATTGTCCGGAGTTGCTCGGCACTGAAGTAATCCCTCATGAGAACAGACCCGTGCGCCAACATGCAATAGGAACTTTTCAGTTCCTTGGCTGCAGCCATGGTCACAAGTTCGTAGCGCCGAAGGTTCATGTTTTGTTTGATACTATCGAGTAGCCGGTCAAAGCTGTCCATGACTCCGGGCCTGTGTGAGAAAGCCTTCACAAAATTTGGAATGTAGCCGTGATCCGCACAATTGCGCGCATACATCGCCGCGGTGGCTCCTTCCGCGCATTCCTCCGGAACCGTGTCTATGAATGTCATGTTGGCCTCCCTGCCGCCCGTAAATATCATGCTTTCTGACGATATGCGGCGCCAGATAATTCAGCAATGGCGATCTGAATGCGAGAAAACCATATCCCGATGGGAATGAAGGTAATCCGAACTAATGCGTGAAACTTACCAGTCTCTATTTCCGCGACCCTGGCAGCAACCAGGAATGGACAATCGAACACACAGTGTTTACCGATGAGACAATTGCCGGATCTGACATTCACACGCATAATTCAACCTCGCAAGCCAGGGAGAAAAAGCATGACTTACCGCAATTTGTTACCATGGATTTTATGCGCGGTTTTCTCGGTTTTTACTTCGATCGCCTCTGCTGAAATGATATCACTGAAGGCCGAATTGAGCGGTGCCAACGAAGTTCCACCGAACGATCGGCCAGCGACGGGCATGGCCACATTGACTTTCGATTCCGACAGTAAAACGTTGAGTTGGAAAATAGTTTTTGAAAACCTCTCGGGTCCGTTGATTGGGGCCCACATACACGGGCCGGCAAACACAAGCGGTAACGCGGGTATTTTGCTGCCCATGAACGAAGAACAAGATCCGATCGAGGGTGAAACTACCCTGGTCGAGGAGCAGGCCAAACATTTGCTGAACGGCGATACCTACCTCAATCTGCATACAGAAGCTCATCCCGGTGGCGAAATTCGCGGGCAAATCACAAAATAGCGGGAAGCCGGTCTTCAAGCCGCTGTGTTGATCGGTCCCCTTGTTTTCTCAGCAGAACCTGTTTCGGCGAGTTCTTGCCCGTAGAGCGCGAGGAATTTCAATGACGGTATCGCAGGAGAAATCAGATAGCCCTGGCCAAACGCTACCCCGCATTTAACCAGCGCTCTTGCCTGTTCGTCGGTTTCGATACCTTCTGCCACGATATTCATGCCCCGCTCGCGGGCAAGCCTCACCAGCATCTCGATAACGATCGGCGCAGTGGAATCATCATTGATGGCGTCAACAAAGAACTTGTCCACTTTCAAAATATCAACAGAAAGGCTCTGAATTTGGGACAGTCCGGAGTGGCCCGTACCGACATCGTCTATCGCAATCCTGAATCCGAGTTTGCGGCACCTGGCAACGGCTATGACAGCATCCTCGATGTCGTCAAAGGGCTCTCTTTCGGTAATCTCTACCGTGATCCGGTCGGTATTTATTCCGCTATCTTTCACCATCCGATACAGATTGTCGATAAAACCGGATTCCATAAATTGGCGCGGCACAACGTTGATAGAGAGCTTGAATTCGCTGTCCGAAACCAATGCAGCATGCATCTCGCGTAAGGAAGTTCGCAGGACGTTCCACGTGATCTCGTTGATTCTTCCCGAATTCTCGGCCAGTTCAATGAAGCGGGCGGGTGTCCAGATCGAGCCGTCCGTCTTCTTCCAGCGCAAAAGCACTTCCGCACCGATAATCCTTTTGTTCACCAGTTCAAAAATCGGTTGGTAATGAGGCAGGAACTCCCCACGGGCAATCGCGCGGTCCATATCACACAAAGGATCTGTCGGACGCAGGTACGTCCGCGAAACGAGTATTCCGCTGACAAGTCCAAGAAGCGCCGCCAAAACCATGACTGGAATATACGACTCGGCATTCCACGCAGAAAGGGCAACACGCGAAACCGCCATGGTTGTCGAGATCGGATAACGGTTCGACGATGCACTCAGTACAATACCCTCATCTGGAAGCGCACCTTCGGGACCGGCTACCAGGTCGCCATTGGCCGTTTCAAGGCGGATCACCGAATCTTGCGCCAGTTCCGCGGGTAGAATGTCGAACAGCGACGTGCCAACACCTATTATTGCCACGATGCCTTCATGATTACCGGTATCGCGCATGACACCAAGTGCATTGGAAAAGAAATGTTCCACGCGAAACAGGTGGTATTCCTTCCGGTTAGTTTCGAGCATGTCGGCGCGGGTGACCCAGCCTTTGTCGAATTCGAGTGTCTCGGGGTAGGCGGAGCATCGGACGAGTCCATCGGAGGTAACCCCACGGACATCTTTCACAGCTCCGTGGCGGTAGACGCTGAGCCGTACTGCCTGCATGGCCGCCGGCGAACAGTCCAGCGGGCCGTTGCGAGCGATCTTGTCCAATGCATCGATACCGTGGTCAACCAGCGATTCGGAGCGGCGCAGTGCCACTTCGTTGAATGCGTTAAGCTGGTGCAGCTGCTGGTACTGGACAAGCCGGATCGCACCAAAATGCCCCATAGCCAAAAAGAAGACCAGGGCCACAAACGTCATTACCGCCTGAACCGTCAGTACCTTTCCTCGTTTCATTGAAACTCCCGCCGACCATACGCAGACTGCAATGTAAATCATTCGCGTCAAAAAATGGTTAGCAGGGAATAATCGGTAGTCTCGACAACCGAACAACAATCACGCGATTGCGAAGCCGGATTGAGACCGCCCTCTGCCAAGGGTGCTCAGCTAAACAAATCCGAATGCCCGCGGCGCAAACATGGCGGACAATGACTATGGCGCTGCAAATGATTGCATTGACCCGGAACAGACATCGACGATGCCAAGCAGGCGCTGGCCTATCGCCATACCCGCAGCCTGGAAAATCTGGCAAGAACGGAAGTCGACGGAAATGTCGCGAGTATGACGCCGGTCATCACAAGTGCGATACCAATAAAGTGGAAAAGCATGAATTTTTCGCCAAGTATCAGGACCGCGAGAAACACCCCATACGGTGGCAGGAGATACATGAATACGCCAGTTACCGCCGCACCAAATGTGCGCACTCCGTATTGATAGGTGGAGTAGGCCAATATTGAAGGAACAAGGACTATACCGACGACCGCCATCCAGGAGTATGGTTGTGTTGGCAGAGCATCGCCTTGCGCAAGTTCGCCGATTGCGAACGGCAGGTTGGCAATTGCTCCGAATATGGCAACAAGCCCGAGCAATGTCATGTTGCCCAAGCCTCCCAGTGATTCGGACCGGTACATTATCGAATAGGCAGCCCAGCTGGCCGCAGCAGCAAAGACAAGCAGATCTCCCACGTTCAACGAAAGTGTCAGAAGCGTTTCCAGCGAGCCGCGAAATACGATTACCATGACACCGAGCAATGCCGCGCCTATTCCAACGATCTCCCGCATATTGCTGCGCCGGCCAAAAATCACGCGCTCAAATAACAAGATCAGTACAGGCGTTGTGGTATAGATCAATGTGGCGTTTGTGGCCGTTGTGAAATTCAGTGCCAGGTATATTCCACCGCCGCAAATGCCCATGCCGAGAATACCGAGAAATGCCAGTAGCCACCAATGGCTTTTGATGAGACGAACAACTCGAGACCTTTCTGCAAAAAACAGCGGGGAAAGCAATATCGCGACACCGCCCCAACGGATGGTTGCAAGCAGGAACGGGCTGATATCGCCTGCCAGATAGCGGCCGAATATCAGGTTGGTCGAAAAAAACAGCGGCGAGGCAACCATCACAATGTATGGCAGGCTGAATAAGGTCTTTGGCGAAGACATCTCTCCCGCTTAATCACATCGACGCCAACCGGCAAGTCGAATTGGTCCCAGCGGAAAATTCCAGTCACGTTGCTTTCGGAAATCGTTCCACGAGATATCAGGACCTTACGCCTGATGTCCGCTAGGGATCGCAGCGTGTGTCCGCTCGAAACTTCGCAATTGCTGATATTTGATCCTTTCGGGTGCGGTTTCTGTGTATCGGCTTCAGCAATCGATCCAATTAAGCTTTGAAGTGCTGATTAACCCAAACCACGCAGCATATAGCCAATTAGGAATGCTGCGCCGGCAGCAGCCACACCAATCGCAAGCGACTCGAAGCCAGAACGCCACCAGGACATCAACGACCAGTAGCTTTTGACCGATCCGATCGCGAAAAATGCGGCGCTGGTTGCAACCGCCGACCAAGTGAACTGCTGTCCTATTGGCAAGAGAAACGGTAGAAGCGGCACCAGGCCGCAAATCGCAAATGCCACGAACGTCGCAAGGGCTGAATGCATCGGATCACGCAGGACTGCTGTCATTCCGTATTCATCAGACATCATCATGGAAATCCATGTTGCTTCGTCATCCGTTATCGCATCGACAGCTTCCTCCAAGGTGGAACCCGAGAGGCCCTTGTCTTCAAGAATTTGCCTGATCTCCTCGCGTTCTCCCTCCGGGAATTGACGAATATGGCGTCGCTCCGTTTCGCGGATCCTGTTGTAGTCATCGATTTCGGTCTTGGTTCCGCTATAATTGCTGGCAGCCATCGAGAAACCGTCTGCGACCAGATTGGAAGCTCCGAGAATAAGAAGAACCCCGGTGGGAAGCGAGGCGCCGGCGACGCCGGCAACGATTGCAAAAGTCGTAACCGTCCCGTCAATTCCGCCATAGACAAAATCTCGCAGATAATTCGGCTTCTGACCGTCCGCTAGGCGCGCTTTGACTCCTTCTTTTGAATGGTCATGATCGATCGAATTGGTAAATTTCATCGGATTCTCCGGTTGCACTACTCATGGCACTTGGAAGAAAATATACCGCATGCGCCGCGCGCTGGATAATTCATCCGTTCATAACCGCTAGCCACAATGTTTTCATCGTGGCCTTTTTCCAGGTTTCTACCAATGACCTTGACCATCTGAATGTCCGCAAGGGGTCAATTCCAGGCTTTTGATTGAGAATGATCAAAGGAGGCTTTGTCCGCGAAGCCGGCACCATTACCAGGCCTGACTGCGACAGGTGCGAGCGTTTGCTTAGAACACGCGTGGAAATTCTTTCTGTCCATGGACCGAAAGTCGACTTTGGACAGAAAGCCAAATTTCCGGAACCTATCGCTCCCGCCCGCCGGAATTTGGCTCATACTCCATCCCTGAAGTTCCGAGTTTCCCGCACCATGGAACCGAGATGGAACCACGGACCCCAACCAAGGCGTGGAACCACAAACGGGAATTGTACCATGACCCCGCAAGGGCTCAAAAACATTGACCTTTACAACTGAAAACATTGGAGCGGGCGATGAGATTCGAACTCGCGACCCTAACTCTGGCATCGGCAGTGTTGCGATGTGAAATGCCGGTATGTCAGGCAACGATCGACAGGCTCAACTCGATCTCGCGGAGTAATCGCAGAATATCCTCATCCGAGTGACGCTTCCGTGCCATCAAAACCACCTCCAGAACTAACCATAAACTGGCACAGTTTCATGGGGCCAAGACACGGCCGTTCGGTTGTCATTTTTTTCGGCTGCCTATGGTCAAGAAAGCTAGAAGTTTCAGTTGGCTGGCCGGTTGGAAAGAGCAAATCCGTGGCGCTATTGAATACCGAAATAAGCGATCCGATTTTTTGTCCAAACCTGATGTGAGGGCCCATTGTAGGTTTTCCGCTATTCACATGTGGCCGGCGTCAGGACATTTGATGGTAACACCGGGCGGGCGGCAGAATTTGGCGTAATGGAAAGGGTACAAATGTATAATTTCAGCTATCTTGCACAGATTGAAAAGTGTCCGCATAATCAATTGCAAAACAGCAATCAATAATTTGGGGCATCACATGAAACGATACGGAACCGGCTCTTCAGGTGCCGGTGATCAGGGGTTGCCCTTCGCACGTGCGGTGGAGGCCGACGGATGGCTCTACGTGTCAGGACAGGTCGCCATGGAAAATGGCGAAATCATAGAGGGCGGAATCATCCCGCAAACTCATAAAACGATCGAAAACCTGATCGCGATACTGAAAGAAGCGGATTACAGTGTCGAACACATTGTCCGCATGGGCGTATGGCTCGACGACCCGCGCGATTTCTGGACATTCAACAAAATTTTCAAACAGTATTTCGGTGCCAATCCGCCGGCACGGGCATGCGTGCGAGCTTCAATGATGGTCGATTGCAAGGTGGAGATCGATTGCGTTGCCTATCGTTCGGACCGGTAGTTTCTTACTGTCGAACCAAATGCCATCCCACAAGTTTGGTTGCATCAAGTGTAAACCGGGGTGGGTATCCCCTCCATCCGCGCCTTTATCTGCAGCGATACATACAATGAATAGTGCCTTGACAAGGCCAGGTTACCGCCATGAAACCAGAGACCTTCCTGGGCTGTTGGTTTCCACATGTTACGCAGCTCGCCTTCCCACGGGCCAGGGTCGTTTTCGACACCGGATCCGTACCCCCAAAACTTTCCAACGGTTTCTGCAACTTTCGGAGAAATCAACTGGGCAATCGTGTCGTCAACCGAATGAAATCCGGTCGCGTGGATAATCACATCTGCCGGAATTTTACTGCCATCACCCAAATGGACAGCCTTTTGTGAAATTTCAGCAATTGCCTCACCGGATTTCAGCTTGATCTCGCCATCCATGATGAGTTTTGATGCCCCGACATCAATATAGTATCCTGATGCTGTTCTCATCGCCTTCATCATCAGCCCGGAATTGTCATCGCCGAAATCCCACAGAAATCCCGCGCTGGTCAGGCCATCATAGAATTCGGCATCGGTCCGGGCAATCTCTTCATAAACCGGTTTCTGCAGCGCTGGCAGGACACGATAGGGATAGGATGCTGTAATCAGGTCTGCCCTTTCAGTGGTTATTCCCTGTCGAAGGGCTTCTTCTGAATACAACTCCTTGAAGCCGAGGTTCATCAAGGTTTCCGAGCGGACTACGATGCTTGGAGAGCGCTGTATCATCGTAACATCAGCACCGTTCTCCCAAAGGTCCACACATAGGTCGTGGGCCGAACTTGCCGAACCGATAACTACACACTTCTTTCCGCGAAAGTTTTCGCCACTGGCATAAGTACTGGTGTGAAGCGTTTCGCCTGCGAATTTTCCTGCGCCCTTGATGACCGCAAATTTTGGGCGCCCGTAGGCACCAGTAGCAAAAACCAGTTGTTTTGGACGCAACTCAATCGTCCGACCGTCTCGTTCAACATTGACCGTCCAATGCTTGCTGGCTGAATCGAACGATGCTCCAAGGCACGTTGCGCTTGACCAGTAATTCAGTTCCATGATGCGCACGTAGCTTTCGAGCCAGTCGCCCATCTTGTCTTTCGGGGTGAATACCGGCCAGTCATCGGGAAATGGCAAATAGGGCAGGTGATCGTACCAAACCGGGTCATGCAGCACGAGGGACTTGTATCGATTGCGCCAAGAATCACCGGCGCGAGAATTTTTCTCAACGATAATTGCCGGCACACCCAGACGCCGCATTCGCGCACCCAGCGCGATGCCGCCTTGGCCTCCACCAATTATCAGGCAATAGGGCTGTTTGGTATCACCAAGTTCGCGCTCTTCCTGTGTCTTGCGCTCAAGCCATGACTTTCGGTTCATTTGCGCCAGGTGCTGAGTTCCGGTTTCGCGGTTCGGACCTCTCTTTTCCTCATGCCCCTTCAGTTCGGTCATGGCCGTCAGGATTGTCCAGCATCGGCCGTTCCTCAGGCGGAACAACCCGCGCCCGCGTGCTACCAGCGTGTCAAATGTAAACCACGCTTCGCATTGTGATTCATCACCGCTGGCCTCACCATCCAGTTTCCATCGGCCAGGACGAACCGCCGCCAGGGTACCGGCGAGCATCAAGGCAATTTCACTTCGTCCCTCAAGTGTTTTCACATTCCAGGTAAAAGTCAGCAGATCGCGCCAGTAGCATTCGTCGTCAAAAAGTGACGTAGCGGAATCAAGATCTCCCGCGCTGAGCGCGTCGCTGAAATTGCGCAACCACTCCCGCGCGATATCATCAGGATTCCTGCCAGCCATCATTGATATGCCATTATACCGGAAAATTCGACCATTGAGCGTTTGGTCACAATCAATCCCGTCGGTTCAGTCGAGATGAACGGCCAGGCCAGTTTCAATGCTTTCTTCCGCGGCCAGCACAATGCGCAGGCTGTTAACCGCAGCGTCCATTGATTCCGTCAGGTCGAGATCATCACGAATTGCAGTGTAAAAAAGTTCCTGCTCGCGATCACAAAGTTCCTGGTGATCGGGCTCGTCGTCCATCGCCAAAATTTCATCGGGCTTGGCAAAATTCTTTTTGGCATCAACGGCCGCATGGTGGATTTTCAGGGCGTTGGTTTTGGTATGCTGATCAATGTCTGCAGAATCGGAAACATCATCGGCATTTGCTTTGCCTTCCCCATCTTGCGGCACAACGATGGAAACGCAACCGTTTGGTCCCACCACGTCTTTGACGAAATAGGCGATTTCACTCATCATCGGTCCCCAGCCAGCCTCATACCAACCTACTGAACCGTCATCAAAAGTTACGTGAAGATGGCCGTAGTTCTGTTTTGCCGCATCGTCCCAAAGTTTCGCACCGATGCCATGGACGCGAACCGGTTTGGCGCCTGTCAGCTGGCACATGACATCGACATAATGAACGCCGCAATCGACAATTGGAATCAGTGAATCAATAAGGTTCTTGTGCCAGTCATAGGCAGCGCCGCTGCTTTGCTGATTAAGATTGAGACGCATGACAAGCGGTTTGCCAAGGGTCTTGCCAACTTCGATGAATTTCATCCAGGACGGGTGGACCCGAAGGATATATCCAAGTAC